>CAIZMD010000085.1 GCA_903933995.1 uncultured Bacteroidota bacterium | reverse complement strand
GCAGATTAGCCGCGTGTCCTGCATTTTTGTGTTCACACCTTACCAGCACACCACAGTTGGTATAAGAGCCATAACATGCAACACCATAACTTGGAGTAATCAAACCCTCGTCTAGTGCAATTACAGCGCCAAGAGGTTTAAAAGTAGATCCCGGAGGATACTGACCCTTGATGGCGCGGTTGAACATGGGGCGCGCGGTGTCAAGCAACATCCTGCCTAGGTTCTTTCTTCGCGCGGAACCTGTGAGATCATTGGGGTTGTAGTTAGGGCTGGATACCATGGCAATAATGCCCCCGGTTTTGGGATTAATGGCTACCGCCGATCCAATCTTATTGGCCAATAATTTTTCTGCTAATTGCTGTACTTCTACATCTACGCTGGTATACAAATTTCTTCCTGCCACAGCCGTGGTATCAAACATCCCATTTTCATAAGGACCTTGAATCCGACTCTTATTGTCACGGATATAACGCTTGATCCCGCGTACACCCATCAAGACTTTTTCATAAGTGCGCTCTAGTCCATTCATGCCGGCATAGTCCCCCATTTCATAGCCTTCCTCTTTATGTCTTCTTAAAAAACCGGTATCCACTTCAGCAATATATCCCAATACCTGTGCGCCAGTATTATAAGGATAGGTTCTTACGGATCTATCAATCAGGTTAAAGCCAGGGAACTTGTACATGTTCTCATAAAGCTTGGCAAATAGTTCTTGGGTGAGTAGTGGTTCAAACACAGAAGGCTTAACTGAAGTATTCTTAAAGATTACCTCGCGCATGCGTTTTTTATATTCAACCGTATCAATATTTAATAATTGACAAAGCGCCAAGGTATCAGTACCCTTTGATTCAACAGGCGTTACCACTAGGTCATAGCTAATGGTATTCTCTAGCATGGCTTTGCGTTTTCTATCAAAAATGATCCCCCTGTCTGGATAGATAATCTTTCTATAAATGGCATTGTTCTCTGCAGCCAATTTGTATTTGGCAGAGAATACTTGCAGGTTAATCAATTGAATCAGTATAATTACAAATACTGCTCCAAAGATAATTTGCACCACCCGGCCCCTGCTTTGATTGAATACAGACATACAAAAATATTATACAATTAGGTAGACGCTATGCTTTGTTGGTACGGAACTTGGCCTTTCTGAAAAACAACATTTCCGTAATAAAAATCAACAATAGGCTTACAGCTGTTGTTCCAGCTACTTTGCCCAAGAAATAAACAAAATTTCCAAACTGCAACCATTCTATCAATACCAACAAGAAATGATGGATAAAAGTTAGCAGGGTTACATACAAACTATAAGGCGCCCAACCCATACTTTTAATGCTAGGCTCTAAATAACTGTGTTCTGTAGTGTCTTGTGGAATTAACAAGTTGAGTAAGAAAGGTCTCAGATAGGCAATGAGCACACAGGGCGCTGCGTGTAAGCCTGCTGAGCCTGTAAAATAATCCAGGGTTATTCCAAAGGCAAAACTGATTAATAGCAACACAAATCGGTTGGTATTAAATGGAAGCCAGAGTATGTATAGGAAATAGATATAAGGAATAATAAATTGATGCAGGGGTGGTACCTCATTGAGGATGAACACCTGAAACAGAATGAACAGGGCAAAACGGATAATATTTTTTACCAAATCACTCATGGGTTCTTTTCGGTACTGTTTTCAATAGTCATTTGTTCTGCGTATCCAGCATTGTTGACCAAATACACATATTGCAAGGCAAAGAAATTAGTGCCCGTTTTTACTTTTAGGGTAAAGAAATTGCTAGAAGGGTCTGCTACCACACTATATACCGTACCCACCATCAAATGAGATGGGAAGTTGGCACTATAGGTACTGGTCAAAACCGTATCTCCTTTATTTACCTTAGAACTTTTTGGAATATTTTTCAAAATCAAATAAGAGGGGTCTGCACCATCCCATTCAATGCTTCCTGCATTATTGTCTTTTTTGAGCATGGCACTCACTTTGCTACTACGGTGTAACAAACTCATGACCTTGGAATTATTTTCACTCACGGCTACTACTACTCCCACAATCCCATTAGACCCAATGACGGCCATCCCTTTTTTCACGCCTTGCAAACTGCCCCTTTCAAGGGTTAGATAATTGTTTTGAAGGGTAAGGGTATTGCCAATGACTTTGGCGGGCATCACGCTGTATTTTCTACTCCTTCCCAAACTGTCTTTCATAAGACTATCTACCAATACTTTGTAACTACTATCGGGTCCACCAAAATTGGCAGGTAGCATATTGCGCAAGCGCGCATTCTCTTCTACCAATTGTTGGTTGGTTTCTTTTAAGGAGAAATAGTAGCGCCAGTTATTGTATTGCTTATTGAATTTACCTGTAGACTCTTCTGCCATTTCTGAGAAGAAGACTTGGTGGGTTTTGCTGCTATTGCTTAACAATACAATGCACACAATTTCTAGGATCAGAAATCCAAGGAAATTGAAATTGCGTTGTATGAATAGGAAAATGTTTTTCACAGCGGTAATTCGGGCCAGTAATAGATACCTGTAACGTAATAATTAACCGGCTATTGCGTTTGAGCCTATTTATCTCATGATAAAAGGGAAACGCTGATAATTCTTCAATGCCAAACCTGTACCGCGTACCACACTTTTCAATGGATCATCGGCAATATGTACGGGCAATTTAATCTTGGCACTCAAACGTTTATCCAAACCACGCAAAAGGGCTCCACCACCAGTTAGGTATAATCCCCTGCGATAAATATCGGCAGCCAATTCTGGAGGAGTTGTTTCCAAAGCTTTTAGAATGGCTTCTTCTATTTTGAAAATACTCTTGTCAAGTGCTTCTGCAATTTCTTGGTAGCTCACCATGATCTGCTTAGGAATACCTGTTACCAAGTCACGGCCGTTTACGGGCATATCATCTGGAGGATTATCCAAATCCTTCATAGCTGCACCAACAGTAATCTTGATTTGTTCTGCAGTACGCTCACCAATCAACAAACTATGGTAACGACGCAAAGCTTCCATAATATCGGCAGTGAATTCATCACCAGCAATACGAATACTCTGGTCACAGACAATCCCCGCCAAGGCAATCACGGTAATACCAGTGGTACCACCACCAATATCAATGATCATATTACCTACGGGTTCTTCTACGTCTATGCCAATACCCAAAGCCGCAGCCATGGGTTCATGAATCATGTATACTTCTTTGGCACCTGCTTGCTCGGCACTATCGCGCACCGCACGTTTTTCAACTTCTGTAATAGAAGATGGAATACAGATGACCATGCGCCAGCTTGGAGGAAACAAAGGTTTTTTGGGATAGATCATTTTGATCAATTCCCTAATCATCAATTCCGCCGCGTTAAAGTCCGCAATTACCCCGTCTTTCAAAGGACGTACGGTACGGATACTTTCGTGTGTTTTTTCGTGCATCATCAAGGCACGCTTGCCTACAGCCAAAACTTCCTTTGGATTATTGCGGTTTAGGGCCACAATAGATGGCTCATTCACCACCACTTCATCGTTATGGATAATTAGGGTGTTGGCGGTCCCTAAGTCTATGGCAATCTCTTGAGTAAAAAAGCTAAACAATCCCATTGTATATAATTAGTTCGAATATAAGTAAATCAGTGCAAGCAAAGGTGTCTTAAATAAATGGAATTAACAAAGCCGAAATGCTTGATTTATCAAGTACTTCAAGGTTATTAACAAGCCATTCTGATTAATGTGGATTAGCTAGGGAATTCGTAACCAATATCCCTGCGAAAATACATGCCCTCAAAATCTATTTTTTCCAGTACAGCCTTTGATTTTTGAACCGCTTCTGTAAGCGAGTTACCATAAGAACTTACTGCCAACACCCTTCCACCATTTGTTTCTAATCTATCACTTGCAAATTTAGTGCCAGCATGGAAAACCAGTGTTTCTGCGCCTTTCTGGGCATTCAGCTCTGCCAATCCAGTAATCGGAATTCCTTTTTGGTAATCGCCCGGATAGCCGCCACTCACAGCCATTACTGTAGCGCAGCACCTTGGGTCAAAATTAATATTCACATCGGCCAAAGTGCCATTGTCCATGGCAGCAAACAAACTCACCAAATCCGTGTCTAGCAAGGGCATCACCACTTCTGTCTCTGGATCACCCATGCGGCAATTGTATTCAATGACCCAGGGTTCTCCACCCATATTCATCAATCCAAAAAAGATAAAACCGTGATAAATCAGGTTTTCTTTGTCCAAACCGGCAACGGTTGGTTCAATAATTTTCTTGGTCACTTTTTCCATGAAAGCCGCGTCCATAAAGGGAACTGGGCTTACACAACCCATGCCACCTGTGTTTAATCCGGTATCGCCCTCGCCAATTCTTTTATAATCCTTGGCGTGGCCAATAATTTGGTAATCCTTACCGTCAGTTAACACAAAAACGCTCACTTCAATCCCGTGCAAAAACTCTTCCACCACTACTTTGCTGCTAGCCGCACCAAATTGTTGGTGAATAATCATTTCCTCAAAACTGGCCAATGCTTCCTGCGTGGTTTGGGCAATAATCACGCCTTTTCCAGCTGCCAAGCCGTCTGCTTTGAGCACCACGGGTAGGCTATGGGCTGCTATATATGCTTTACCAGCTTCAAATTCGTCCTTGGTAAATTCTGCATAAGCCGCAGTGGGTATGCCCTGGCGCTGCATGAATTTTTTGCTAAAAGCCTTGCTGCCCTCTAATTGTGCGGCTTCAGCGGATGGTGCTACCACCGTAATATGCTGAAGGTCTTGGTGGTTTTGAAAAAAATCATAAACCCCATTCACCAATGGATCTTCTGGTCCCACCACCAACATGCCAATCTTTTCTTCCAGACAAATGGTTCTGATGGCTTCAAAATCATTCACCCCAACGGGGATATTCTTACCAAATTGGGCCGTTCCGGGATTGCCCGGTGCAATCAATAACTGATCGCAATGATGACTCTGACTCATTTTCCAGGCCAATGCGTGTTCCCTTCCTCCGGATCCCAACAATAATATGTTCATAATGCTATTTTGCTAGCGCGAAAGTAGAATTTTAACCGCTCAATTAGAGCTTTCAGAACCGGATATTGATTTAATCACTATTTTGGCCCACCCAACCGGGAATTTAGACAACCAAAACCAGCTGTATGACTCAGGAAAACCTGCAAAAAGGGCATCCCAAAGGATTGTATGTATTGTTTGCAACGGAAATGTGGGAGCGTTTCAACTATTATGGCATGCGCGCCATATTGGTATTGTTTATGACCAAGGCCCTCTTGTTTGATAAGGTCTTTGCTTCTAATCTCTATGGTAGTTACACTTCTTTGATTTATTTGACACCCTTGATTGGGGGCTATATTGCTGATCGTTATTGGGGTAATCGCCGAAGCATTATTGTGGGCGGGATTGTCATGGCCATTGGAGAATTTATCCTGTTTTTCTGTGGTTCACTCTATGCAACATCGCCGGATACGGCATCTTTATTATTTTTCTCAGGCCTTGGTTTTATGATTGCGGGTAATGGTTTTTTCAAACCCAATATCTCTTCCATGGTGGGTCAGTTGTATCCAAAAGGAGACAATAGAATTGACTCTGCTTATACCATTTTTTATATGGGAATCAATACGGGTGGTGCTTTGGGGCCCTTTGTTTGTGGCTTTTTTGGCGATACCGGTAATCCCGCGGATTTTAAATGGGCTTTCTTAGCAGGTGGCATTGGAATGATCATTAGTGTGCTTACCCTGCATTTTTTGAACAACAAATATGTGATTGATCCAGATAAAAAAATCATTGGGCTAACGCCCGATGGTGCTCCTAAGAAGTACTTGAATCCAGTGGTGATGGTGGTGGGTATGGCCTTGCTTTCTTTAACCACTATTGGCCTTTTATACATTGACGCCAAAGTAGTGAACTACCTGTTTTACTTTTTAATTGGATGCATTGTTTTAATTGCCGTGATTATTTATTCTGATAAAACCCTGAGTAGTGCAGAAAAAACAAGGGTTTCAGTAATTTTCACAGTCAGCTTTTTTGTGATCTTTTTCTGGTCAGCCTTTGAACAGGCGGGAGCCTCATTAACGTTTTTTGCAGAAGAGCAAACCCAACGTGACCTTGGTTTCTTTACTGTTCCAGCCAGTTTTTTCCAGTCTTTGAACAGTATGTTTGTGGTAGGTTTAGCACCATTATTTGCTTGGTTATGGATCAAGTTGGGTAAACGCGAACCCGCTTCACCTTATAAAATGGCCATTGGTTTATTCTTATTGGCCCTTGGTTATCTCTGGATTGCTTTTGGTGTAAAAGACGTACAAGCCAATGTAAAAGTGAGCATGATCTGGTTGATTGGTATGTATATGATGCATAGCATGGGAGAGCTTTGTTTATCGCCCATTGGGCTTAGCTTGGTGAACAAATTAGCACCCATCAAATTTGCCTCCTTGCTTATGGCGGTATGGTTTACTGCCAATGCTTTTGCCAACAAATTAGCAGGGGTATTGAGCGGTTATTATCCCGATGGAAAAACCACTTCTTTTCTGGGTTACCAAATTGCCAATTTATACGATTTCTTTATGCTATTCCTAGGAATGGCCGGGGTAGCATCACTGGTCTTATTCTTCCTTTCCAGTAAGTTGAAAAAAATGATGTAATTAGAAAAGGCGGTGTTCATCATCGCCTTTTTTATGCCGTATATTTATACCTGATTAAATTCTTGCTATGTCAGAACAGAAAAAAGTATTCAAACCATTTGTGGCCCCTGAAACACAGATGAAGGAACTAACCGTTAAGTCTATTTTAATGGGTAGTTTGTTTGGTGTCATCTTTGGTGCTGCCACCGTGTATCTAGCACTGAAAGCGGGTTTGACCGTATCAGCTTCTATTCCCATTGCCGTAATTGCTATTACACTGGGTAGAAAATTTTTGAAGACCACCATTCTTGAAAACAATATCATCCAAACCACGGGTTCTGCTGGTGAAAGTATAGCAGCCGGTGTGGCATTTACCTTACCCGGATTTTTGTTTTTATCATCGCCCGATAGCGCGGAATATTTTAATTACCTCACCATTTTAATCTTGGCCATTGTAGGTGGTTTGCTAGGAACCTTGCTCATGGTGCCTTTGAGAAAAGCCTTGATTGTAAATGAACACGATAACCTTCCTTATCCAGAAGGTACTGCCTGCGGCGATGTATTAAAAGCAGGAGAGAAGGGGGGCGATTTTGCCAAGACCGCTTTCTGGGGATTGGGTGTGGCATTTGTTTATGCCCTTTTACAAAAAGTATTGCATGTAATTGCGGAGACCCCATATTGGGCAACCAAACAAACCAATAAGTTTTTTCCATCGGCCAAAGTAAGCGGTGAGATTACACCTGAATACTTGGGTGTGGGTTATATTATTGGTCCCAAGATTGGAGGTGTATTGGTAGCTGGTGGGGTATTGAGTTGGTTGGTATTTATTCCACTCATGTCATCGCTTGTACCACCAGACGTAATTGCTACACAGCTAGTAAAACTGGGCTATCTGGCCGATATTACCAAGGCTGGTGGTAAGGGTAATTGGGATCCTATTACCCACCAATTTGCTGATTATTCTGCGGCAGTGTATTATGCGTTTATTCGTCAGATAGGAGCGGGTACGGTAGCTGCCGGAGGTATTATTACTTTAATCAAAACCATTCCCACCATTATTAAATCTGTAAAGGGTAGTGTGGCTTCTTTGAAATCTGAAAAAGCTGAAGGCGCTGCTGCAGTATTACGCACTGAAAAAGACTTAAGTTTAAAATGGGTAGGTTGGGGAAGTCTGGGTTTGATTGCCTTGATTACTGTTTTGCCACAAGTACCCGGAGATAGCATTATTCAAAAATTATTGATTGGGGTATTGGTGATCATATTTGGAGCATTATTTGTAACCGTATCTTCTAGAATTGTGGGATTGATTGGTTCTTCTAATAATCCCATCAGTGGTATGACCATTGCAACGGTAATGGGTACCAGTTTGATTTTCTTGAGTGTGGGATGGACTGGTCAATCTTTTGAACCATTGGTATTGGTAGTGGGCGGTATGATTTGCATCGCGGCAGCAAATGCTGGTGCTACTTCTCAGGATTTAAAAAGCGGTTATATTGTAGGAGCTACACCACGCAACCAGCAAATAGCATTATTTGTAGGCGCTATTGTTTCTTCTATTGTCATTGGCTTAACCGTGAAATTCTTGGATAAACCTTCTTCTGAAATGTTGAGTCAGGGGATTAACCACGCCATTGGTACAGAAAAATATCCTGCGCCACAAGCCACGCTCATGGCCACTTTGATCAAGGGTATCCTTTCACAAAACCTAGATTGGCAATATGTATTTGCAGGTGTATTCTTGGCCGTGACCATGGAACTCTGTGGCATCAAATCTTTGAGCTTTGCAGTTGGTGCTTATCTACCATTAGCAACCACTTTGCCCATCTTTATTGGTGGTGCTATTAGGGGCATTGTAGAAATGAAACAAGCTAAAGCAGGTGAATCCAAGTCTGCAGAAGAAGAGGAATTGGGTAAGGGTAATTTATTTGCAACCGGCTTGGTAGCTGGTGGAGCTGTTGCCGGTGTGATCATTGCTTTTGTTTCTGGATCAGCAGGAGGCGAAAAATTCCTAAATGCCGTGAGTCTGGAATCCAGTATCAGCGATGCTTTAACACATGGAGGCTATTTTGTGTTGGGCACGCTCATGTTTGCTGCCATGGGTACCATTCTCTATAAAGTGGCCATGAAAAAATAATTCCATGTTAAGAATCTATTAAATAACCATCCCGCAGCCTTAAACTGCGGGATTTCTTTTGAAAGGGTTAAACCTTTAGCAACAATACCCATCCAAAAACAAAGCTTATCTCATGAACCCCAAAAAGATGCTGAGGATATTTACCGTTGGCGCCGGATTAACCCTGCTTTTTGCTTTTACGCAAGCACACCAGCAGGGCGGGAATGCCAAGATTAAAATGCCCTATAAGAAAGCAGGTTTAAACACCCGTCAGGCTGCGGCCCACTTATTGAGTAGGTTTAGTTTTGGTGCCAGACCCGGTGAAGTAGATGCTGTGGCAGCCATGGGTTTAGAAGAATGGCTAGAACAACAATTAGAAGGTGGATTAACAGATAACGAGGCCAATGAAAGATTGAAGAGTATGAATACCCTTCTACTTAGCAATGAAACCATTGCCAATACTTACTTAACACCTCCGCAAGTGTTGCGTTTGGCGGTAAAGAATAAATTGGTGGTTAGAGATTCTGTAAAGGGTCAGGACAAACCAGAATATCGGGAGCAGATTAGACAATTGATGGTACAGCAAGGTCTAAAACCATTTGTAGAATTACAAACCCAATTGATCAATCAAAAAATTATTCGTGCCGCTTATGGTACCAATCAATTGCATGAAGTGTTAACCGATTTTTGGTTCAACCATTTTAATGTATCACTCACCAAACCCCAGTGTCAACAATTCATCCTCACATTTGAACGTGATGCTATTAGACCAAATGTAATAGGCAATTTCAAAGACATGTTG
This sequence comes from uncultured Bacteroidota bacterium, assembly GCA_903933995.1. Lineage (GTDB taxonomy): Bacteria > Bacteroidota > Bacteroidia > Chitinophagales > Chitinophagaceae > Sediminibacterium. The sequence goes on along the minus strand of CAIZMD010000085.1, from coordinate 14,679 downwards.
GTGGCAACTGCCAAACACCCAGCCATGTTGGAATACTTAGACAATTCATCTAGTGTTTCTGATAACAATGCACTGGCAAAAAATCCCAGAAGAATTCAGCAACAACAAAATTTGAATAAGGCTTTAGAAGCACGCATGGGCGATAGTTCTATGAAGAACAATGCCATTGCACAACAACTAGTCAATGCCAAACGCGTACAAGGGTTGAATGAAAACTATGCGCGTGAAGTTATGGAATTGCATACCCTTGGCGTTGATGGAGGATATACCCAAAAAGACGTAACTGAAGTAGCGCGTGCATTAACTGGTTGGGCTGTGAAACCCTTGCTAGACGATGGTCCTGGAAAAAGACTCTTAGATAAAACCAATATAGATCAAATGCAGAAAAGGGGCTTTGTGTTGGAGAATGATTTTATTTTCCGTGCAGACAAACATGATGAAGGAGAGAAGTTGATCTTGGGTAAAACATTTGATGGAAAGACAGGATATCAAGAAGGAATGGATGTGTTAGATCTATTGAGCCGACAAAAAGCAACCGCTAAATTTATCAGTAAAAAATTGGCTACCCGTTTTGTAAGTGACAAACCTTCTGATGCCTTGGTACAAAAAATGGCCGATCGTTTTTTAAAGACCGATGGCAATATCAAAGAAGTTTTGCTAACCATGGTAGAAAGTGTGGAGTTCTGGCAAACAGACGCTTTGCGTGAAAAAATCAAATCTCCTTTTGAACTAGTGATCAGTGCTGTAAGGTCTACCAATGCAGACTTAAAACAACCCTTTCAAGTTTTCAACTGGTGTAGTAGAATGGGTCAGAGATTCTATTATTATCAGGCGCCAACTGGTTTTCCGGACAAAGCCAGTTTTTGGATCAATACTGGTTCATTGTTAAACAGGATGAATTTTGGTTTGGCATTTGCAACTGGAAAAATTCCTGGTATTAGTGTGAACCTCTTAGCCTTGAATCAGAACCATGAACCTGAAAGCGCTGAAGCGGCTTTGACAACCTATAGTCAATTGCTTTTGCCAGAAAGAAACCAAGAAGAAAATATTAAAAGACTCACAGCCATGCTTGCCGACCAATCGGTGGCAGACAAAATTGAAGCAGCCAGCGCCAAACACCCTGGTGATGCAACAATGGATGAAACTGATGCCATGAGTATGAATAAGAATTTGAACAAGAAACAGCAACAAAAAAATGATCGTAACGCCATGAACCGCAAAGACAAGCCTTTTACCATGGCTTATCAAAATGGGAATAACAATATGGTGTCACAAGTGGCTGGTGTGATCATTGGTTCACCTGAATTTCAAAGAAAATAAACGCATCCTATGATACATCGCAGAGCATTTATGAAATCTGGCGCAATGGCGCTTTTTGCTACAGGATTTGGTGGACTGCCTAATTTTATAGCATCGGCCGCCAGCGGCCAAAAGATTCTACAGCCTTATAAAAAAAATAAGGTGATGGTCTGTATTTTTCAACGCGGTGCCATGGATGGTTTAATGGCGGTTAGCCCTTTTGCTGACCCCAATTTAAAAATCTTACGTCCTGGTTTATACATGAGTCCCTTGGAAAAAGAAGGTGGGCTTTTTAACCTGGATGACCATTTTGGTCTGCACCCTGCCATGGCTTCTTTACAACCTTTTTTTGCAGAGAAACGCATGGCCATTGTACATGGTGTGGGTAGCCCTAATAATACGCGTAGCCATTTTGACGCGCAGGATTATATGGAAGCTGGAACCCCTTTTAACAAAGGCACGGCCAGTGGTTGGTTGAACAGGGTTGCGGGTTTAATGGGTCATGACGCCACCCCATTTAGGGCCGTGAGTTTGACCAATGCATTACCCAGAAGTTTCTATGGAGACAATGAGGCATTGGCCATTAGTAATCTGCAGGATTTTGCCATTCAAATGCGCAATAATCCCATGGCAGGTAAAACTGTTTCTCAGTCTTTTGAAGACCTCTATGACCAGACTTCTAGTAGTTTGTTGAATAAGACAGGGAAAGAGAGTTTTGACGCCATGAAAATGTTGAACGTAAACGAACTCAAAAATTATCAACCCGCCAAAGACGTGGTGTATCCGCAAACAGCACTGGGTAATTCACTCAAACAAATTGCCGTGCTGATAAAAATGCAAGTGGGTTTGGAACTGGCTTTTGCAGAATCTGGCGGATGGGATACCCACGTAAACCAAGGCACTACCAATGGGGCATTTGCTAGAAACCTCAAAGACTTTAGTGATTCTATTGCTGCTTTCTGGAAAGACCTGAGTGCTTATCAGGATGAAGTAACCGTGATGACCATGACCGAATTTGGTAGAACAGCGCATCAAAATGGTACTGGTGGTACGGACCATGGTAGGGCTTCCTGCTTATTTGTATTGGGTAATGATGTAAAAGGTGGTCAAGTATATCAAAATATCAAGTCCTTGGCCAAAGAAGACTTAGAAGACAGGCGTGACCTGCCCGTATCTACTGATTTTAGGGCCGTTTTTAGCAATGTGGCCCAGTCTCATCTAAAACTGCAAAACAGCAAGGGACTATTCCCTGATTGGAACGGGAAACCACTTGATTTGATGCGCGGTTAATTTGCATGTTCTTGCTCCCTATATTTGCACAAATAGTTATATGGAGCATTTATTAACCGTAGACAGTCTAATTAGTTTTTTGGTACTTGTGATTCTGGAAGTAGTTCTGGGAATTGATAATGTGATTTTTGTATCCATTATCCTCAATCGTCTGCCCCAAAAAGACCAGAAAAAAGGTAGAATGGCTTGGATGGTTACAGGTATTATCATGCGTTCCATCTTACTTTTTGGGCTGAGCTGGTTGATCTCTCAAAAGGGTAAACCCTTGTTTGCCATCATGAACAAACCCTTTGACATAGCCAGTTTGGTGATGATTGCAGGAGGTTTGTTTTTGATTTATAAAACGGTGAAAGAAATCCACCACAAATTGGAAGGTGATGCAGATTTAGAAGCTGGCATTAGCACCAAGCCCCTGACTTTTGGTGCTGCTGTTTTTCAGATCATGCTCATTGATATGGTCTTTAGTTTTGACAGCATTATTACTGCTGGAGGAACGGCCAAACACGTTGAAATCATGATTGCGGCCGTGGTGATTGCCATGATTGTCATGTTCCTTTTCAGTCCCTTTATTTCTGCCTTTATACACAAACATCCTACTTTAAAAATGTTGGCCCTTTCATTCTTAGTGATGATTGGTTTGGTATTATTGATAGAAGGTTGGGATAGCGAACGTGCGCATGAAATGCAACTCAAGAACTATATCTATTTTGCCATGGCATTTAGCTTTATTGTAGAGATCATGAACATGAAGGAGCGCGTGAAACGCAAACCGGTTCAGTTACGTGACCCTAAAATGCCAGAGCAGGTGGAGCCTGGGGATCAAGCAAAATAATATTTAAGCCGACCCCGCCCTGCGGCCACCCCTCCAAGTAGGGGACTTTGAGGGAACCCACCCCGGCCTGCGGCCACCCCTCCCGCAAGCGGTAGGGGAACAAACTATTTAGTAGTTAGAGTTTTCCGCGTTTAATTTCTTCTACCACGGTTGGGTCAAGTAGGGTAGAGATATCACCTACATTGTCCAAATCGCCCTCGGCAATCTTGCGCAAAATTCTACGCATGATTTTACCGCTGCGGGTTTTTGGTAGACCACTTACAAATTGAATCTTATCGGGTTTGGCAATCGCCCCAATGATTCTAGTGATGGTTTGGTTCAAATCCTTTCTAATCATTTCGGCCGTACCATGGGTATCTTGTCCGTGTGAACCTTGGTAGATCACATAGGCATAAATACCCTGACCCTTGATATCATGCGGATAGCCAACCACAGCGCTTTCTACTACCCCACTATGCATATTAATGGCATTCTCTAATTCGGCTGTTCCAATACGGTGTCCACTCACGTTCAATACATCATCCACCCTTCCGGTAATTCTAAAGAATCCGTTCTTGTCTTTAAGTGCACCATCACCGGTAAAATACATGCCAGGATAGGTTGCAAAATAATTGGTGCGGCATCTTTCATGATCACCATAAGTGGTTCTTAGAATACCAGGCCAAGGACTCTTGATGCAAAGATTTCCTGAAACGGTTTCTTCTCCTTGCTGAATAATTTCTTCTCCCTTATCGTCTACCAAGACCATTTCTAGACCTGGCATGGGAAGGGTAGCCCAACTTGGAACAGCAGGTGTAATTCCTGCCATATTGCTGATTAAAGTACCACCGGTTTCTGTTTGCCACCAAGTATCTACAACAGGGCAATTGTTCTTACCCACGTGTTCACTATACCAATGCCATGCTTCTTCATTAATGGGTTCACCCACGGTGCCCAATACTTTTAAGCTGGTCAAATGCTTGCCCTGCAAGGGTCCTAGGCCATAGCCCATGAGACTACGAATGGCAGTTGGTGCGGTATATAGAATATTTACTTTGAATTTGTCTACAATATCCCAGAACCTACTAGCATCTGGGAAGGTAGGTACACCCTCAAATAAAAGGGTAGTAGCACCCGCACTCAACGGTCCGTATACTATATAACTATGTCCCGTAATCCAACCAATATCGGCCGTGCAGAAATGAATATCTCCGGGTTGGTATTGGAATACGTTGACAAAAGTATAATTGGTATAAACCATATAGCCACCGCAGGTATGCACAACACCTTTTGGTTTTCCAGTTGATCCCGATGTATACAAAATAAACAGTGGATCTTCTGCGTCCATTTCCTCTGCAGGAAAATCGTGCAAGCCCATGGTCTCTACTTTCTTAATCTCGTCTTCCCACCAAAGATCACGACCCTTGATCATAGATACGGGAGTCCTTGTTCTGGTGCAGACAATCACTTTTTTAACGGTTCTGTTCCCAATTAAAGCATCGTCAATGACAGACTTTAATGGAATGTCTTTGGCGCCCCTAAACGCACCATCACAGGTAACAATATATTCTGCTTGTGCATCATACAAACGATCCGCAATGCTTTGAGCAGAGAAACCGCCAAACACCACACTATGAATGGCTCCTACGCGAGCACAAGCTAATACGGCAATGGCCAGTTCAGGAATCATACCCATATAAATACAAACACGGTCTCCTTTTTTGACACCATTGTTTTTGAGTACATGAGAAAACTGACAAACTTTTTCGTGCAGTTTTTTATAAGTAATAATTCTGTGGTGTTCTTCAGGATCATTGGGCTCCCAGATCATGGCTGGCATGTCTCCATGTTTTTCCAAATGCCTATCCAAACAGTTCTCCGTGATATTTAATTTACCACCCTTGAACCATTCAATCTTGGGTTCGGTAAAATTCCAATTCAGGACCTCGTCCCATTTTTTACGCCATGTAAAATTCTCGGCAATTTCTCCCCAGAATCCGGCAGGGTCTTCTATACTTCTTTTGTAATCGGCTTTGTACTGATCGTAAGATTTGATCTGATAAGGATAAGGCATGATCCAGTTTTTTTATAGCAAATGTTAGGAATGTAAATATACGCTAATCCTTTGCTTGGTAAAACCGTTGGAATCATGTAAGTTTCAACCTAATTCTAGAACGATTTCAGCACAAGCATCCCACATGAAAGAAACAAAAAGCATTTGGAAGATTATCGGCGCCTCTTCACTTGGAACCCTGATTGAATGGTACGACTTCTATATTTTCGGTTCCCTAGCTACGGTTTTGGCCAATCAGTTTTTTCCCAAAACCAATCCCACCGCAGCTTTGCTCTCAACACTGGCAACATTTGCGGCAGGATTTATTGTAAGACCTTTTGGCGCTTTATTCTTTGGCCGCTTGGGCGATTTAATAGGACGTAAACACACATTTCTTTTGACCCTAGTCTTGATGGGAGGTTCTACATTCTTGATTGGTTGTATTCCTAACTATGAAAGCATTGGCTTTCTTGCCCCCATCTTGGTCTTGCTATTGCGTTTATTGCAAGGGTTGGCATTGGGTGGTGAATATGGCGGCGCAGCAACCTATGTGGCCGAGCACGCTCCAGCCAATAGAAGGGGTTATTTTACTTCTTGGATTCAAACCACAGCAACACTAGGATTATTTATTTCCTTGGGTGTGATCCTGATTACCCGTCATAGCTTGGACGCTGATGCTGCTAAGTCCATTGCCAAATTCAATGACTGGGGTTGGAGGGTGCCATTCTTAGTGTCTATTATTTTGGTCTTTGTTTCTATTTATATTAGGATGAAGATGAACGAATCTCCGCTGTTTGAAAAACTCAAATCAGAGGGCAAGGTTTCTGTAAATCCACTCAAAGAAAGTTTTGGACACAAGACCAATTTGAAAATGGTGTTGTTGGCCTTATTTGGCGCCACCATGGGGCAGGGTGTGGTTTGGTACACAGGACAATTCTATGCGCAGTCTTTTATAGAGAATGTATGTAAAATTGATTTTGACCAATCACGTACCATTCTTATTTGGGCCATTTTATTGGGTACACCATTCTTTGTAGTTTTTGGTGCATGGAGTGACAAAGTAGGTAGAAAATGGATCATGCTTACTGGCATGTTCTTAGCCATTATTAGTTATCAATTTCTATTCAATCAATTATTGAACCTCTCAAGTAATGAAGGCAAGGTAGAATTGGTAGACAAAAAAATCATTAATTCTAGTTTGGTGCAATTAGACAATGGCAAGGATACCCTTAGAACCGTTACTAATAAAGTCTTTTATGCTGATGGCATGAGTATTTCAGAAACAAAGAAAGACACGCTCTATGGAGACCCTGTAATGCATACCGTTAAGGCGGATGTAAAAGTGGTGAAACTTTTGGGCACCACTGATTATTGGAAAATGGTCTTCTATGTATTCTTGATGATTCTCTATGTAACCATGGTCTATGGACCTATTGCAGCATTCTTGGTAGAACTATTCCCAACCAAGATTCGCTACACATCCATGTCTTTACCTTATCATATTGGAAATGGGGTATTTGGTGGATTAACACCTTTTATTGCCACTTTGCTTACCACAATTTATGCCAATGACAAATTAGCCGGACTGGCTTATCCCATTATCATTGCGGCAATATGCTTGGTTATAGGAACACTCTATATTAATAACAAGATTGATCCAGATGTAAACGATTAATCTGTTTTTTTAAAATATTCAAATCATTAAGATGAATCAACTAAAAAGATATGCGGGCATTATTTGGATCTTATTGGGTCCACTAGCCGCTGTTTACCTGGTACGCACGGCCATGGCAGAAGTGGCCAAGAAACCCGTGATGGATACCTATATTCAATGGGGTGTATTTATTGTGGTATTTATTCCCATTGCCTTGGGCATGTTGCTCTTTGGTTATTTTGCTTGGAAGGGTGAATACGATCACCTGCCAGAAAGCTCGGCAGAGATTGAAGAAGACTAGGCATTTACCAAAGCCTTAACCATCATCTTACAACCAAGTAAAGAGCATTGTTTAAATTTGCGCAAACCTAGGGCATGAGTATTGAAGTCAGTGGATTGGGAAAAAACTATGGAACACAAAAAGCTGTGGACCAATTATCCTTTGTGTTGAACAAGGGAGAGATTGTTGGATTTCTGGGTCCCAATGGTGCGGGTAAGAGTACCACCATGAAAATGATCACGGGCTATTTATCCCCAGACGCTGGTCTGGCAAAGGTTTGCGGTATTGATGTTTCTCTTGACCCCATTGCAGCTAAACGTAAAATTGGTTATTTGCCTGAGGCCAATCCACTTTATCATGAAATGTATGTACGTGAGTATTTAGATTTTATTGCTGGCGTGCACGGAATTGCAGACAAAAAAAAGGCCATTGAATCCGTGATTCAATTAACGGGTCTGAGTCCTGAATCCACCAAGAAAATTGGACAATTGTCTAAGGGCTACAAACAACGCGTGGGTCTTGCAGCCGCTCTGATTCATGATCCGGAAGTATTAGTTTTGGATGAACCCACTTCAGGATTAGACCCCAATCAAATTGTAGAAATAAGAAACGTGATCAAGGCGCAGGGTAGCAATAAAACGGTCTTATTCTCTTCCCATATTTTACAAGAAGTTACTGCCATCTGTGATAGGGTGATTATTATTCACAAGGGTAAGATGGTGGCCAATGATACCCTTGCCAATCTTCAATCAGGGGGCCAATCCTTAGAAAATGTATTTCGCTCCTTGACCAATCAATAAGCCATGTCTGCTATTCAAATCAAACCCGTCACCACATTAGAAGAGCAACAGTGGTGCGCACGTTTGATGGCTGATTCTGAACCTTGGATTTCTTTGAATAGAAGTTTTGAAGACGGCATGGTCTTGATGCAACAAGCTCCTGATGAAATTCAAGCTTTTATAGCTATGGAAGCCGCAACACCATTGGGTTTTGTGGTCATCAAATTAAAGGGCGCATTTGTAGGCTATATACAAGTGATTGCCGTATCGCCGCAGGCAAGGGGCAAGGGCATTGGTACTTTGTTATTAGACCATGTGGAAGCTATTATCTTTCAAAAAAGTCCCAACGCCTTTATTTGTGTTTCTTCCTTTAACCATCGCGCCAGAAAATTATACGAATCAAGAGGCTACCAACTGTTAGGAACACTTGAAAATTACCTTGAAAATGGGTTTTCTGAGCATTTATTGCGCAAAACCATGGGTTCTATCAATGATTTCAGGGCAAAAAAGCTATCAAATGTGTAAATTGCACACGCTGAAGAAAAAAAGAACAATATTTTATAATCTTATAATCAATCAATCATGAGTTACATTGTTGAAGTACACGCCCGTCAGATTTTGGACAGTAGGGGTAATCCAACCGTTGAAGTAGACGTATTAACCGATGATGGTGCTATGGGCCGTGCTGCGGTTCCAAGTGGTGCCAGCACTGGTATTCACGAAGCAGTTGAGCTGCGCGATGGCGACAAGAAAAAATACGTTGGTAAAGGTGTTTTGAAAGCCGTTAAAAACGTGAACGATATTATTGCCGAATCTCTGATTGGTTATGATATTTCTCAACAAGCTGCTATTGACCAAGTGATGATTGATTTGGATGGCACTAAGAACAAAGCCAAATTAGGCGCTAACGCTATCTTGGCCGTGAGTATGGCTGTAGCCAAAGCTGCTGCTGAAGAAGCTGGTCTTCCTTTGTATAGATATATTGGTGGTACCAATGCAAAAACATTGCCCATTCCAATGATGAATATCTTGAATGGTGGTGCACACGCTGATAATAAAATTGACTTCCAAGAATTTATGGTAATGCCTATTGGCGCTCCTTCTTTTAGTGAAGGTTTGCGTTGGGGTGTTGAAATCTTCCACGAATTAAAAAGCGTGTTGAAGAAAAAAGGCTTTAGCACCAACGTTGGTGATGAAGGTGGATTTGCTCCAAATATTCAAAGCAATGAAGAAGCTATTGAAACCGTATTAGAAGCGATTACCAAAGCAGGTTACAAAACTGGTTCACAGATTGTGATTGCTATGGATGCTGCTAACAGCGAATTATGGGATGGCAAGAAAAAGAAATACGTATTCAAGAAGAGCAGCGGTAAAGAAGTAAGCAGCGATCAGCTGGTGAAATTCTGGGAAAGCTGGGTGAAAAAATATCCTATTGCGTCTATTGAAGATGGTATGGCAGAAGACGATTGGGCTGGTTGGAAAGCGCTTACTGACGCAGTTGGTAGCAAATGCCAATTAGTAGGTGATGATTTGTTTGTAACCAATGTAGACCGTCTACAAATGGGTATTGACAAAAAGATTGCCAATGGTTTGTTGGTGAAAGTAAACCAAATTGGTACTATCACTGAAACCATCAACGCGGTTTCTTTGGCTCAGAACAATGGTTATAATACCATCATGAGTCACCGCAGTGGTGAAACTGAAGACAATACCATTGCTGACTTGGCTGTAGCATTGAACTGTGGTCAAATTAAGACTGGTTCTGCTTCTAGGTCTGACCGTATGGCTAAATACAACCAATTGATCCGTATTGAAGAAGCCTTGGGTAGCACAGCGTTCTATCCTAAAGGAAAGATCAAATTTGGTACAAAATAAACAACTGTGGATTATTTGACAACCCGGATCAGAGTAGGAATGCCTATTTTTAATCCGGGTTGTCTTTTTAAAGATGCTAAAACAAGTCACCAACATATTAACCAATAAGTACTTTCTAGCTGGGGCTTTTTTCCTGGTATGGATGTTATTTATTGATCAAAGAGACTTTTTTCAGCAAAGAGAAAGAAAAGCGGAACTGGCCAAACTGCAGGAAAAGAAGCATTATTACCAAGACGAGATAGCCAAGGCTCGCAAAACCCTCAATGATTTACAAAGCAATCCCGCAGCTCTGGAACAGTTTGCCCGTGAGCGCTACCTGATGAAAAAAGACGGCGAAGACATCTTCACTTTAGAAGATTCGGCTGCTGTTTCAAAATAAATCCCCCCAATTTTCGTTCGGCAACTTTTTTTATTATTTCCGTAAGGGAATCCGGTTTGTTGGCAATATAATCTATGCATTGCCGTTTTAAACTTACCGTATCCTCTTACACATTTTGCCAGTTTATGAAAAAGATAAAAGAGGAGGATTTAATGAGCTACTTATATAATGAGGCTTCGCCAGCAGTGGTGGAAGCTATAGAACAGGCCTTACAAGAAGACCCATCACTAAAGAACCAATTAGACTTGTTGAAGATTAGCATGAAGGCTTTGGATAAAGTAAAACTAAAATCGCCTAGCAAAGCATCTTTAAAAGCCATTCTAAAATACGCAGCTGACAAGAACAAAGAGGCGTAATTTTGTCTGCCCATGACAAAGAAAGAAAGGTATCAAACAGCCATAGCGTATTTTGAAGAACAGATTCCCATTGCTGAAACGGAGTTGATCTATGATAATCCCTTTCAGTTATTGGTAGCGGTTATTTTATCTGCCCAGTGCACAGATAAACGCGTGAACCTGACCACGCCCTATATCTTTCAAAAATACCCAGATCCCCAAACCATGGCCCAGGCCGGTTTTGACGATTTGTTTCCCTTGATCAGAAGCATTTCTTATCCCAACAATAAGACCAAGCATTTGATAGGTATGGCCAATATGCTCTCGGAAAAATTTGAAGGAGAAGTGCCCATGACCGTGGAGGAACTAGTTCAATTACCCGGAGTGGGAAGAAAAACTGCCAACGTCATTACTTCCGTTATTGACAAGCAACCCAATATGGCGGTAGATACCCATGTGTTCCGCGTATCAGCCAGGTTGGGTTTAACCACCAATGCAACCACACCACTGGCTGCGGAAAAACAACTCATCAAAAATATTCCCGCTGAATTGGTGCACAAGGCCCATCACTGGCTCATCTTGCACGGAAGATATACTTGCTTAGCGCGATCGCCCAAATGCGCAGAATGCGGCTTGCAAAGCATTTGTAAGTACTATGCAAAAGCGGCTAAATAACTATAGCAGATTTATCTTCTGAACCTCAAAAAAGGAATAAAAATTTTCACCTCGACTCTTTTCTGTCACTTATTTTTTCCCCCTTACTAATTTGTAAGAATGGTCTACAAAACTTAAGAGTTGTTTGCTAGGAATACTGCCGTCTACTATTACCGTATTCCAGTGTTTTTTATTCATGTGATAACCGGGGATCACAGCTGGAAATTCCTCACGTAATTCAAGCGCCAAATCCGGATCACATTTTACATTGAATTGCAAAGGATGATTGTCCATGCCTACCAACAAAAACATTTTGCCCAACACTTTATAGACCAATGTATTTGGACCAAAGGGAAGGGTCTCTTCTACATCGGCCAATCCTAACGTATAATCCCTTAGTTGTTCCAGGTCCATGATTAAACTGTTGCTTCGGTGTATTGTTTAAAATTATTCAAGATGGACTGCCATCCCATTTCTTGTAGATCCAAAGAGTTCACTTCTTCCGCTTCAAAAGTTTCTGTAATCTGAATACCAGCGCCAGTTTCTTTAAAATTGATGATCACTTTTCTGCCACCTTCAATATGATAGACAATCAATGATTCTGCTAATATGGTTTCATAGGTACCATTAAAGTCAAAAGAGAAACTTCCATCTTTTGCGGCCATCAAATAATGAAATTCACCACCCACTTGTAAGTCATTGGTAGCAGAAGGTGTATGCCAATCTGGGCTGGCATTGTTCCACTGACAAATATGGTCTGGTTGGGTCCAGCATTCCCATACTTTTTTTAAGGGTGCATCAACTATGGCTTCTACAGTAATGGTATTATTTTCTTGGTTGATCATGGTGTTGAGTGTGATTGTATCATTTAGTGAATGATACAATTATTTTAAAATGAATTGTATGCAATAATTATTGAGGGTTGCGAAAGTTAACCATCCAATGAACGCCAAATTTGTCCGTGCAGGAACCAAAATAAGCACCCCAAAACATATCGGCCAAAGGTTGCGTAACCTTACCACCAGCAGATAAGCCGGCAAATAGTGTATCACATTCTTCTTTTGTATCTGGGTCCAAACTAATATGCACATTATTGCCCATGGTCACGGTAAAACCAAACTCTGCAGGCGCATCGGTACCCATTAATAAATGTCCACCTGTAATGGCTAATGCCACGTGCATTACTTTGTTCTTTAATGAATCAGGAAGAGGCGGTTGTCCTTCCATGGCGGGCATGCCATCAAACCTAGAAATGCCTCCAATAAATTCTCCTCCAAAAACGGATTGGTAAAACAGAAATGCCTCTTCTGTATTATTTGCAAAATTGAGATAAGTGCCAGTGCTAGCCATGTGGGATGGTTTAACTTTTTTGAATGGTTTACTCCAACAAAATAAACAATCCTTTTGTTTTTGCAAGAGCTAACTCAAAGTCTTTGATGAATGGTTGTTTTTCTATTATGTAGATTGATAAATAGTAACTGTATTTGTGAAATCTAGGTTGTCCAAATCGGATTGTTTGATCATCAAATACAAACATCCATCTAAATAATTATTGATTTCTTTTTGTGGGCCTGAAACTTCTCTGAATTGTTTATTCATTAAATCTATTTCAAAAAGCAGTCTCCAGTCTTTACATAATTCACCTTGTTCTAATAAAACTTGTTCAAGAGCATCAGCGTCTTTTGGGTCATAATTAGGATCATACCAACCTTTTTTATTAGTTTTTAGTGTTGATTCCAATAGCAAACAAGTTTGAACTTGATTAGGGTGCCCTAAGAATTTTAAACCTTCAATTAAAATTTCACCTAAAGAAACAAGGCTTTCTAAGTTGAAATAATATTGGGTTTCATCATCATTCATTTGCTCGTAAGGCAATAGAGAAGATTCAAAAGGAGGAATACAAACTTTTTCAAAAAGCATCATATCATTCTTTTGAAATTCTCCATATTGAGAAAGCGCTTCGGGAATAGCATGAGCAATGGGAGATGAAATGTCTTCCGAAAATTGAACAAAGAGGTCATTGATGTAAGTTAATGAGGCTTCTTTTTTAATAACTCCAAAGAGCAATAAAACTCCATCCTTTTTAATTTCTTTGCTGCATTCCAACCATTGATTAATATCGTTTAAATGAATCTGACAAAGAAAAACAGGGTATTCGCCATTTTTATCTTTGGGGTAAACAAATGAATTTCCTATGATAGGGTGGCCACCAAAAAAGGATAGGGATAATGCTTGCTGTGGAGGATGTGGAACTAAAATGCTTCCTAATCTAATATTTTCTAAAATGAGATCTTTAATACGCTCCGGACTTGTAAACTGAACTAACTGCTTAAATGAATTTAATCTTTTAAGGATGGGAGTTTGTAAGTATTTATTTATCTCTATACTAAACCCAGCTTTTGGTTTTTCCAAACTTATTCTTTCCTGCATTTTTTTAATCTGATCAAGATCTGCATTGAAAATAATTACAGATACCAGATAAAAAGGGCTTGTCCTTTTTTTAGAAACTCTATGAATGGAACAATCTAAATGCATGTAACCAGGAGGCATAAAAATAAATCCATCCTCAGTAGGTATTCCATCAATTGATTCAACGGTAAATGTCAGTTCTGATTTATTAGCATTGAAAGTTGAGTCGTGTATGATGCAACAAATCATAAATTAATTTTTTACCCTCACATAGGTCTCGCGGATAATATGGTCAATACCCAGCTTTTCTACTTTTTCAATCCCTTCTTGAACCAAGGTATCTGCTTTAATGCGAATTGTGAATTGGAAAGTTCCACCTTCCCATTGACGTGTATTAAAATATTCCAAGTGCTCGGTATAAGTACTGTCTTTTAATTCATAGGTTCCACCACCTGCACTAAACTGAGCTTTGGCGCTGTCTTTACCCTGATTCAAATCATGAGAGAAAAAGGCAAAATGCGTTCCGTTAATGATCTTGATCATTTTCACGTCTGGATTGAAAGTAGACTTGGTACTATCTTTTTCTGTACTGGTAGCTGCCACCAATTGCCAGGTTCCTTCTAGGGGTAACTTAACTGGTGTTGCTGGTTGTTGACAAGCAAAAAAGAACAATAATAAAACACTTGCAAAGGCGATAGTTTTTCTGGTAAGCATATAGGGATAATTTTATTGAATATAATTAAAATTTGCCTCAAATACTTTGGTTGACCCTCAGTGATTTTCTCTTCACTCTTCACTCTTCACTTTTCCCACTTGTTTTTCAGCATTTCAAAAAACCTCCATTTTTATACTAGAACAAGT
>CAIZMD010000084.1 GCA_903933995.1 uncultured Bacteroidota bacterium | reverse complement strand
TAGTACAAAGGTAGTAAACCATGTTAACGCTTGGTAGTTTTTTTAAGCATACCCCCTTATCTTTGAACACCTAAAATAGCCACATGAACCAGTCATTTGCCAATAGAATTCAAGCCGAACTCTCAGAAATAGAAAAAGCGGGACTTTTTAAGAAAGAACGCATCATTACCAGTGAACAATGACCTGAGATTTCCGTGAATGGTAAAACGGTGTTGAATTTTTGTGCCAATAACTATTTGGGTCTTTCTTCTCATCCCAAAGTCATTGAAGCAGCACATAAAGCCATAGACACCCATGGATATGGTATGAGTTCTGTACGTTTTATCTGCGGTACCCAAGACATTCACAAAGAATTAGAACAAAAAATAGCCCAGTTCTTGGGTACAGAAGACACTATTTTATATGCTGCGGCATTTGATGCCAACGGCGGTGTTTTTGAACCCTTGTTTAATGAAGAAGACGCCATAATCAGTGACGCTTTGAATCATGCTTCTATTATTGATGGTGTTAGGTTGTGTAAGGCGCAGCGCTATAGATATGAGCACAATAATATGGAAGACCTGGAAGCAAAACTTAAAGAATCAGCTACTTGCAGAAGTAGGATTATTGTAACAGATGGTTCTTTTAGTATGGATGGAACCATTGCTCAGTTAGACAAGATCTGTGACTTAGCAGACAAATATGACGCGATTGTCATGATTGATGAATGCCATTCATCTGGCTTTTTGGGTAAGTCCGGAAGGGGTACTCATGAGTACAGGGGTGTAATTGGTAGAATAGATATTATCACAGGAACACTAGGTAAGGCCTTGGGTGGCGCTAGTGGTGGATTTACTTCAGGAAAAAAAGAAGTGATAGAAATGTTGCGCCAAAGAAGCAGACCTTATTTGTTCTCAAACACAGTAGCACCAAGCATTGTAGGCGCTAGTATTGCTGTATTAGACATGCTAACAGAAACCACTGAGCTGCGCGATAGACTAGAATATAATACCCAATATTTTAGAACCAAAATGACTGAAGCAGGTTTTGATATTAAACCAGGTGACCATCCCATTGTTCCCATCATGTTGTATGAAGCTACAGTAGCACAACAATTTGCAGCAGCTTTATTAGAAGAAGGTGTGTATGTGATTGGATTTTTCTTTCCTGTTGTGGCAAAGGGCTTGGCAAGAATTAGGGTGCAATTAAGTGCGGCACATACACAAGCACATTTGGATAAAGCCATTGCAGCATTTACCAAAGTGGGTAAGGAATTGGGCGTACTAAAATCATAACTTAAAAAAAAGGCCATGAAAAAATGGATCCTAGCAATAGCTGTTATTTTGGCCCTAGCCATTCTAACCTATTTTGGAATTCAATGGTATGGCAATGCTGCTAGCACTAATACCGTAGAACCAGTAACAGTAGGGCCCATTGCTCCAGAAAAGACAAGAGTTAATTATGACCTGTCTTATGCCATTCATATTAATACCGATAGTTTGGAATTGCATTTAGACAATATTCAAATGAAACTGCATATTGATTCACTAAGACCCTTTATAGAAACAAATGAAGCCGCTTTTCATGCCAAACCACTGAGTCTAATTACAGAAAAGGGATATTCAGACCATAGTTTGGCCAAAGTGCTGGATTTAATGAGTATGTACCAAGTAAAGGAATACCAGCTGGTAAAACAATAGGCATTTGGGTTAACTTTGCAGCTCAAATAACCCATATGCGCGTTCATTTCTCTTTATTTC
>CAIZMD010000083.1 GCA_903933995.1 uncultured Bacteroidota bacterium | reverse complement strand
TAAAAATGCCATTTCGCTAGACGATGAATTAAAATCGCTCCTGCTTTACCTAGAATTAGAAGCATTAAGATTTGAGACCCATTTTCAATATAAGATAGATGTGGATGACAATGTTTTTGCCCCCGATATACAGATTCCAGCAATGTTGATACAGCCCTATGTAGAAAATGCCATTAAACATGGGTTATTACACAAACAAGGAGAAAAGCAGTTATTGATCCAGTTTAGGTTGGAAAATGAAGAAACCTTGCTCTGTATGATCACGGATAATGGGATTGGTAGAAAAAGATCCGCAGAAATTAACCAGTTAAGGGCCCGAAAACATACCAGTTTTGCTACTGGGGCTACTTTGAAGCGTTTAGAATTATTGAATTATGGAAATGAACAGCGGATTACGGTCAATTTTGAAGATTTAAAAGACGAAAGGGGGCAGGATTCGGGCACAAAAGTGCTATTATTCATCCCAATTGTGGTCTAAATTACGGTTCACAAACTTATAACGACCTTTTACAAACTTGTCCTTTTTTGTAAACAGGCTTCTCCCTACTTTCACGTCAGTTTCAATAACCGGGGGGGAATTGAAATCCTAAAGCCTCTGAGCAATCGGAGGCTTTATTTTTATAAAAGAGCGTTTGATCCCATATTTTTAGGCAAATGTTGAAAGCAATAATAGTAGACGATGAGGCAAAGGCAAGGAGAATCTTAGAAAGCTTCTTGGTAGAATATTGCCCTCAAGTGCAAATTATGGCGCTTACTGAAGACATTCCTACTGCCGTTAAAGCCATTCAAAAATTCAAACCCGATATTGTATTCTTAGATATTGAAATGCCAGGCTATAATGGGTTTCAGTTATTGGAGTTTTTTGAAGAGATTGATTTTGAAATCATTTTTACCACCGCCTATAGTGAGTTTGCCCTAAAAGCCTTTCAGGTTAGCGCCATTGATTATCTGTTAAAGCCCATTCAGATTGACCAGTTAACAGCAGCTGTTCAGAAAGTTGAGAAGATTCACGGAAACTCCTTTATTCGCCAGCGATTGCAAACCTTGCAAAGCAATTTAGAGGAATATAAAATCAAGAAAGTGGTAGTGCCCTTGAGCGAGGGCAGTTTGTTTGTTGAATTAAAAGACATACTCTACTTAAAAGCGGATGGTAGTTATTGCAATATCTTTTTTAAAGATGGTACTAAAGTGGTGGTGAGCAAAACGGTTAAAGACTATGAAGACCAATTAACACCTGAAGAAGGTTTTTTTAGAATCCACCGCTCCTATCTGGTGAACAGTACCTATATCACCAATTTTGCTTCGGACTATTATGAAGTTACCCTGCTCAATCAAACCATTCTAAATGTATCGCGTGACCGAAGGGTAGAATTTATGCAATACATGAAAAACAGACCCATGGCTGTTTAATTTAGAAAGGGTCAGCTGCCGTACTGGGCAAAATATTGTAACTCTTTCTATGGTGTTCGCAAAGTCCATGCACGGCAATGGCGTCTCTATGATCCTTGGTCCCATAACCCTTGTTCTTGTTCCAGTGATAAATAGGATATTCCAAGTGCAGGTTTTCCATATAGCTGTCGCGATGGGTTTTGGCCAAAATACTGGCGGCCGCAATACTTGCAAATTTGCCATCGCCCTTAATAATGCAATGATGGGGGATGCCAAAATAGGGGCTAAACCTATTCCCATCAATCAACAATAATCCCGGCTGTTGCTCTAAGGCTTCAATGGCTTTGTGCATGGCCAGAAAAGAGGCTTTTAAAATATTGATTCTGTCAATTTCTGCTGCTTCCACCCTTGCTAC
>CAIZMD010000082.1 GCA_903933995.1 uncultured Bacteroidota bacterium | reverse complement strand
GGCAGATTTAGTAAAAGGATTACCCAATGTAGTAAACCCCGCGCATCCAGATTATTTGAATTTTACTACCGAGCAACAACCCATTGTAGACGCGGCATTTATTGCACAAGCATTTCTAAGAGCCCCTGCGCAGTTATGGCAACCGCTTGATACCATAACCAAGCAACGGTTTATTGCAGAGTTCAAATCTTTAAGAACTAGAAAACCAAGCTATAGTAATTGGTTATTGTTTTCTGGTATTACGGAAGCCTTTCTTTTAAAGATTGGCCAGCAGGCCGATCCTTTTAGAATGGATATGGCCTATAGAAAAATGAAGGAATGGTATGTAGGCGATGGCTATTACAAAGACGGTGAAAAATTTGCCATGGACTACTATAACAGTTTTGTGATTCAGGGCATGATGGTAGACATGACGGCGATTATGGCTGAGTACAGAATGGTTCCCGTTAGGGAAACTGAAGAAGCATTGAAAAGAATGATTCGCTATGCAGAATTGCAAGAGCGCATGATTTCACCCGAAGGAACTTATCCTGTAATTGGCAGATCACTCACTTATCGCATTGGAGCTTTTCAAGCATTGGCACAAATTTCACTATTGGAAAAATTACCAAAAGCAGTTTTACCAGCACAAGTGAGATGTGCTATGACCAAACTCATGCAAAACCAGTTTGAAGCTGCCGGTACTTTTGACAATAATGGTTGGTTGCAATTGGGTTTTGCAGGACACCAACCAGAGATAGCAGACACTTATACATCTACTGGAAGTTTGTATCTATGCACAACAGGGTTTCTTGCATTGGGATTACCGTCTAGTAATCCATTCTGGTCTGCACCTGCAGCAGATTGGACGGCCAAGAAAGCCTGGAGTGGACAAGCTACTAAGAAAGATTATCATGTAGATTATTAAGCATTAAGAACCCAATATGAAATTCATTTTCACTAGCATTTTATTTTGTTTCATCAGCCTGCATTCATTGCTGCAAGCACAAGGAATCCTGTTTAGTCAAAGCCACGAGAATGGAGTGTATCATAGTGGGGATAGGGCTAGGGTGGTACTGAGTATCAAAGACAAATCAACACAAGTTGTTACGCTCAAGATTCAACAGAATTTCAGCAGTTATACTACCGAGCAGAAAAATTATACTGGTGATTCCTTGGTCATTTTTGATCAGGTGGTTAATGAACCAATAACCCTTGTTTGGGAAGCAAGAACCAAAACGGATTCAGGGTGGATAGGACTGATTGTGAACCCTGAATCTTATCAACCCGGCACAAAAAGACCAGCAGATTTGGAGTCATTTTGGAACAAACAGAAAGCGGCATTGCGTGCACTGCCAGTGAAAGTATCCTCCGTTGAAGAACCCAATTCAGACCCTGCATTCCAGTGTTGGAATATGGAAATCAATTGCATATCGGCGAAGCCTGTAAGGGGTTATTTTGCCAAGCCAACAAAAGCTGCAGCAAAATCCTTACCCATTGTCATTAATTTTCATTCAGCAGGTGTAAGTGGAGACTGGTGTAAATCCAAACCAGCAATTGCTATGCGTTATGCGCAAATGGGAAAGGGTGCATTGGTCTTTGACTTGAATGCACATGGCATGTTGAATGCACAGCCTCAAAGCTATTATGATAGTTTAGATAAAGGAGAGCTATTCCGCTACGCGCAAATAGGTATCACCAATAAAGACGAATCATATTTCTTGGGAATGTATCAACGCTTGCTCAGAACCATTGATTATTTAACCAGTTTACCCGAGTGGGATGGCAAAAGAATCTTAGTCATTGGAGAAAGCCAAGGCGGTGGCCAATCATTGGTAGCTGCGGGGCTTGACAATCGGGTAACTGCAGCAGTGGTTA
Source organism: uncultured Bacteroidota bacterium (assembly GCA_903933995.1). Taxonomy (GTDB): domain Bacteria; phylum Bacteroidota; class Bacteroidia; order Chitinophagales; family Chitinophagaceae; genus Sediminibacterium. Next base: position 8,183 of record CAIZMD010000082.1, on the reverse strand, counting down.
CTGTTCCTGCTATGTGCGATTGGGGTGGAACCTTGGTAGGAAGGAAAGGTTCCTGGCCTTATTTGTTTGAAGCCAAACAAGACCGCAGCGTCTTAGAAGCCAACCTGCCCTATTTTGACGCGGCACATTTGCTAAAAGATTCCAAAGCAACCATTGTAGCAGAAATTGGATTGATAGACCAAACCTGCCCATCATCCGCGCTTTATGCCGCACTGAATCAAACCAAAGGAAAGAACATTATAGTTACAGCACCATATCGTGCACACCATTTTACGCAATCAGTATACAAGGGTATTTGGGAGGCTCACGTAAATAAAGTGAAGCAGGGTTTTATATACGAGTACTTGAGATAACTTATTTTATACTACAGGGAATTTTTCCTTCTCTGAAGAAAGGTCAACAATATTTTTAATAACTGTGTCTAACCTTTCTATCTCCTTTTGAATATTAGTAACAAGTAAAATTTTTTCATCGTTGCTTAAACTATTTTCAGGCTTCAACAATAGTTTTGAGAAACCTAATAAAGTAGCTATTGGAGCTCTTAGTAAATGAGATTCTCTCCAAGCAATATCGTCTAATTTGTTTTGATATTCAGATATTTTGAATTCACTAAATTTCAAACTGCTAATATCTTTCATAGTGAATGTTACACCTAAAAGTACTTTTTTCTCATTGAGAATGGAATACAATTCAATTAGCCTCCAAGAATCACTTTGATTAGGGCAGTTTAAAAACTGGTATTCGGTTGTAAATTTTCTACCTGTAAGAGCTTTTGAAAATCCCTCAAGAAAGCTAGCTTTAAAATTTCCTGCAATATAATTTCGGATATCATCACCTGGCTTTAATTCTACTCCAAATATTGATTTTACTTCATTTGCAGCTGCTGAATTATAGTGTACGATTTTAAAATCAGGGTTGATAAACACAGCTACATCTGAAGCATTGTTTTGCAAACTTGAATAAACCATATTCTTTTTATGCAATTCTTGATGGTCTTCAATTTGCTGTTTTCCATATGCAAATGAATATTGCATACCATAGAGTAGGTTTGGATTTAAGATAAATAGGTAAATATTTAAAGTAATTATCAATAAAGTACTTAAATCTAGCATGATCAAATTAACCTGCATATTACGCGTGATAACAACAAAAATTGCAGCACTAATTACTAGTACAAGGGCCAACAGTTTTAATTGTAAAAATTGCTTGGCAAAAAGCAACAACCTATTGTTTTCAATTAAAACATATTGAGGAGCATTCTTTTTAAAATGGTTAAAGTATCTAAATGAGTAAAAAAGGTAAAGTGTAACACTAAAAAATTTCAATAAATTATGTATTCCTGCAATCACTTCACTATTATTGACTTCAATCATTTCTACCAAACCATGTCCAACTAATTGTTGGGCTAGAGCTGTTTTATACGCAGTAGATGAAATATAAAATGGAATTTCTTCAATCAAGTGAATCAGAAAAGGTAAAAAATGCCAATAGTCTTTTATTTGAAGTTTGGTTTCATTCTTAAGTAGGGTTCGAATAAATAGGTAGCTAAAGGGGCCAATTAAGTATCCAAGTGGTGCAACTACTCTTAATAAATGTGGAAATTGGACTATATAGGCTGACTCAAATAAAATATAAGTAAATGCTATGCTTAGGATGATGGCATAGTGCATACCAAGAAACCTGAACGCAAACCTCTTTGATTTACTAGATGCATATAGAACTAATACAAATAGGCCTATTGCAATGACTGCAAACTTGATTAATAAAAGCATATTGATTTTTTATTGCAAAAACGGTGCTTCAGTTTTTGCACTTTAAAATCAGGGGTATACAAAAATATATTCGAGTGTTTAATTTTAATACCAATAAATGTTTGAAATGTGTAACAGAATCATCAAATACATATCTTAACCAAGTATAACCTTTTTAGTTAGGTCAAAAAAAATCTCCTATAATATTGGTAATCAATATTATAGGAGATTTAAAGCTGTAGGGGGAGGGATCGAACCTCCACGAAGTAGTTAGCTATAGCACAAAGTTCAGTGGTCGACCCTGGTCGCCTCTTGCGAAGCGGCTCTATGCTACGTTTGTCCTATGATCTTCACCCCCGAGACAAGAGGGCATGTCTGCCAAAAGTTTCATCACCCCACAGTATATAAGATCTTTCCCTTGGTTGGGAGAACAAATATACAGCCGTTCATCACAATTTTGCAAACATTTTAAAGAAAATTTAAAAAGTATAGAAAATGTTCAATAAATTGCCATATATTATAGATAATATTCAAAAATTAGTGATTTATGTCCGTAAAATTGAATTTAGATAAATTGGATCTGCAGATAATTCAGGAAATGATGGGCGATGCTGAAATTTCCTATGCAGACCTTGGTAAGAAGCTCTTTGTATCAGGAGGTACCATTCACGTTAGGATCAAAAAATTGGAAGAATCCGGTATTGTGAAAGGTAAGAAATTGTCCATTGATTTAAAGGCTTTGGGCTACGATGTTATAGCATTTATTGGAATTTATTTAGAAAAAAGCTCTTTATATGATAGTGTTGCTAAAGAATTAAAGAAAATACCACAAATAGTAAGATTAAATTATACCACTGGAAACTATAGCATGTTTGCTGAAATTGTCTGCAAAGACATTCAGCAGCTCCGCTTTGTTTTGCACGATGAGTTACAGAAAATCAAAGGAATTGAGCGTACGGAAACCTTTATTTCCTTAGACGAGAGCCTTACGCGCAATGTAGTGGTGGCTCCATAAACTGCTTTGATCAATAGATAAGCAGTTAGTTTGCGGCTCTTTAGCAACCAATAATTGCGCCTTAGCAGAAGTTCTAAAACTTAAATTTGTATTTTCACCAGATGCCAACAAACTCAAACGCAGCTACGCCAAAATTCAACCTGCAGAAAACAGCTCAACTACTCCAAGACAAATGGAAACAGTTGGCTGGATTTGTGGTGATAGCCCTTTTGGTTACTACCATTACCTTATTTATTGTTCCCAAATATTATAGATCCTTTGCCATTTTGGTTCCAGCCAATCCGGCGCTGGCCGATAAGGCAAGACTATTTAATACCAATATTGAAGGGCTCTATTCTTATTTTGGAACAGGCGATGACCTAGATAGATTATTTGGAATTGCCAGTATGGATACCGTGTACAAACAATTGGTAGATAGTTTTCAACTGGTAGATTATTACAAATTAACGAATGCTGACCAAGGCATTAATAGAAGAAAAGCAGTGTTGGAATTAAGAGAAGACCTGACTTTTCAAAAAACGGATCTAGGACAACTCAAAGTTTTTGCTTGGACAAAGGAGAAAGATTTATCAGCTAAAATTGTGAATCGATTAGTAGAAATAGTACAGCAAACAGAAGCGGCAATTTGGAAAGAAAATTACCGCAATTCACTAGCCAAACTCAAGTCCAATATTGCTGGCATGGAGGCAGAATATAAAAGCCTTGCATCTACTACAGGGCTTTCAGATGCTGAAAATAAATTGAACCAAAGCAAACTGCAAAACATATTGGAGCAAATGAATAGTTATCAAAAAGCAGCCAATGAATTTCAATTGGCCATTGATAACAATGCTCCCGCTCTTTATGTATTAGAAAAAGCGGTGCCGGCTGCCAAGTCTGAAAAACCCAATAAATGGGAGATCTTATTAGCGGCATTGATTGCTAGTTCCCTATTTGGATTAATGGGATTATTGGTCTATCACAGAGAAGAAGCATTTTAATGACCAGCATCTTTTCATACAAGCCCAAACTCATTGCTAGCTTGGTTTTTTTGGTATCCTTGGTCTTAGCCATTGTGCTCAAAGAACTTTTGGTTTTGGTAATTCCATTTGCTTGGTTATTGTTTCCATTGGTCTTTGATTACTGTGTCAACAAAACAGAGCAATTGTTTTGGTTATTGATAGTGTTGATACCGTTTTCTACAGAATTGCAAATCACATCTTCGCTGGGTTTGGATTTTCCGGATGAGCCACTCATGTTATTACTCACTGGAATGGCATTGTTGAAATTCTTGCACCAACCTACAAGCTTTCCCAAATATTTAAAAACAGCACCACTTTTTTTTGTTGTGATATTAATGATGGGTTGGACTTTATTAAGTGCTTCTTATTCCGACAATCCATTATTGGGGTATAAGTTTTTCTTAGCCAGAATTTGGTATATCATCCCATTTGTGATCTTACCACAAATTCTATTAGACAGCCAAGCAAGGATCAGCAAAATGGCTATCTATCTATTGGTACCCATGTTTTTTTTGGCTTTTCAAACCTTGGTTAGACATAGCTATTATGGATTCTCTTTTGAACTAGTGAAGAAAACCATTTTCCCTTTTTTTAGAAACCACGTGAACTATTCCGCCATGTTGGTTTGTATGCTACCCGTGGCTTGGATCATGTATCAATTAACACCTCAGGAAAACGGCAATAAAATTTGGATGAAACGTGGATTAATTCTTGGCACCATTGCCTTGTTCTTTGCTTATTCAAGAGGAGCATGGTTGGCCTTATTTGTTGGTTATGCTTTCTATTATGTGATTCAGAAAAAATGGATGAAGCAAGTGCTGGTTGGGGCTGTTGTTTTATTGTTGGCTGTTACCAGCTGGTTGGTCACAGATTACCATTATATGCGTTTTGCACCGGATCATGACCGCACCATTTTTCACACAGATATTAAAGAACACTTAGCAGCAACAGTAGCTTTAAAAGATGTTTCTAATGCGGAGCGATTTTATAGATGGGTGGCTGGGTTTAATATGTTTGTAGAAAAACCAGTAACCGGTTTTGGTCCCAATAGTTTTTACAATCAGTACAAGTCTTATACGGTTAATAGGTTTCAAACCTGGGTAAGTGATAATCCAGAACATAGCACCGTACACAATTATTTCTTGCTCACTTTGTGTGAACAGGGGATAATAGGATTGGTCTTATTCTGTGCGCTATATTTTGGCATGTTACTCAAAGCCCAATCTTTGTACCATCGTTTTCAAAACCAATTTTATGGTCAAGTAGCGCTTTGTATTGGTCTTGTTCTCTCCATGTTGGGGGTGGTTAATTTTATGAGTGATATGATTGAAACCGATAAATTGGGTAGTCTTTTTTGGCTCAGCTTAGGCATTTTATTGCTTCTAGATCAAAAACTAAAAGAAGAGCAGACCCTAATTGCCTAGCAATTCACTACTAACTTATATACTCGCCCTTCCTGAACAGGTATTCACCGATTTAACAATTGGCTAGGCAACGAACTTGTAGCCTCAGAGTATCTACTTATATGATAACTAGGTTTATCAGCAGGCTTTTGAACCTATGCAACATTCTTAAATGATTGGGTTTCTTATTTTAAGGAAGCTTTAATAATAATGTATTAAACCTTCTGAAAAGTACTTAGTCCCAATATGGTAAAACCAAATCATATCACTATGAAGTCATTTTTGCTTTTCCCCTTTGTGTTAATTGCGATGATTGGTTTGATGCTCTATGCTTGGTGGCCTGAAAATAGACAGGCGCATTAGCTAACAGTTTACCCCCAATGAACTGTGCAGTTTTTATTTTATTGCTCTACCCTTCCATTGGTAATTGCCAAATTTTCCTAACCAACCGGCAATCACCGTGTAACAGATATGCACGGGCTGCATGATAGGAAAATAAAGTAATTGGTCAGTTTGTCCAAAAAACCTGCTTACAGGAAAGAGGAAGAATAATTCCACCACAGTTTTAAATAACACTAAGTATTTTAACTGTGTTAGATGGCCATTTATTAAACCAATTACAAAGAGCAATAATAAGCTTAGGTTCACCAAATAAACCAAGAGTAATACCCAGAAGATGCTCTTATCTTGGTAATGCGTACCCTTACTAGCCCAGCGAATCCGTTGATTGATAAACTGTTTCCAATTGGGCATGGGAAGGGTGCTAACAATAGCGCCCTGATGAAATAGAAATCCCAGTTTTCCGGGAAAAGCTGTTCTCATTTTTTGCATCAGCAGCATATCATCGCCGGAGGCAATCTGATCAATTCCTGCAAATTGTCCTACTTCATAAAAAGCTTTTTTCTGATAAGCCAGGTTAGCTCCATTGCACATGGAATGTGCTCCAGCACCCACGGCTGCAGCAGTTATTCCCTGCAAACTCATAAAGTCTAGCAGTTGGAATATAGAAATAAAACTACCCGTATGCTGAAACTGCACTGGAGCCGCTACAAATACAACTTTTGTTTGCTGAATATAGGCATCAAATAAAGCCAGCCAGTTTTCTGAAACAACACAATCCGCATCGGTAGTGATGATCCAATCCCCACTTGTTTGGGAAATGGCCAGTTCAATGGCTTTTTTCTTGTAAGCATTTAAACCGTCACCTATATGGTCTGCCAGATTGATCAGTTTCAACTGTGGATGATCTTCCTGTAATCCTTTAACCACTGCAGCTGTTCCATCCGTAGAATGGTCATTGACTACCACAATTTCATAAAGATGACTAGGATACTGATTGGCCAGAATAGACTTTAAACAGGCGCCAATATTGGCCTGTTCGTCCCTGGCAGGAATAACAATGCTAAAGCGGGTAATGGTTTCCTGGCTATTGTTGGGTTCAAAGGGTTCTAACATCAAAAACCAACGTCTATAGAGCAGGATCAATAATCCATAAGCTGCCAATAAACCAAGGCTGATATAAAAAACCGTTTGAAGCATGAACAAAGAAACGGCTAATTCTGCAAACCGGTTCAATGCTGGTCAATCTGGGAAAGAGATCAATTACCTAAGCCAATCCAGTGTGGGCTTCTACCATTTTAAATGTCTACAGAAAATTAACAGTAAAATACTTGGTATTCTAGCCTAAACTCACGTACTTTGATTTAGTTGCATAACTAACTATATGCCAAACAACCATTTCAAAAGAGGAGAATTATATAGCGTCATCAATGGCATGGCATCTACTGCTGTGGCTAGAAGACTGCAAAAGAATTTTAGACAGGCAGGATTAGAAATTACTATTGAGCAATGGAGCGTTTTGTACCATTTGTGGAAGGAAGATTGTTTGAGCCAACAGGAACTATGCAATAGAACTTTTAGAGACAAACCCAGTATTACGCGTTTGATTGATAATTTAGAAAAGCAATCCTTGGTTAAGAGAATGCCTTCTAAAACAGATAGGCGTATTAACCTAGTTTGTTTAACAGAACCCGCAAAGAATTTACAACAACTCACAATTGATCTTGCCAACCAAACCATGAGTGAAGCCTTGGTGGGGGTGAAGAAAGAAGATATTGATATTGTAAAAGACGTATTTCAAAGAGTATACGACAACCTAACATAATAATTGCCATAACAAAAACAAACAATTTTCTTCCATGGAAACCAACAACAAATCAGCTTTAAAAGGCGGCGAATGGATTATCAAAGAAAGTAATCCAATGGATACTTTTATCCCGGAAGACTTTAATGAAGAACAACATATGGTCATGGACATGTGCCAACAATTCCTGACCACAGAAATCATTCCTATCATTGATAGGATTGAAAAATTGGAACCAGGGCTGATGCCTTCATTGGTACAGAAAGCGGGTGAACAAGGCTTGCTCTCTACCTCATTCCCTGAACAATACGGTGGATTGGGTAAGGACTTTATCACTTCTACTATTGTGAATGAAGGTCTTGGTGGTGGTTATTCTTTTTCAGTAGCTATTGCAGCTCATACCGGAATTGGTTCTTTGCCCATTTTGTATTTTGGTACCGATGCGCAGAAAGAAAAATATATTCCAAAATTAGCCAGTGGTGAGTGGAAGGGTGCTTATGGTTTAACAGAACCCAATAGTGGCTCTGATGCCCTAGGCGCAAAGAGTACAGCCAAACTGAGCGATGATGGAAAGCACTATATTTTGAATGGTCAAAAATGCTGGATTACCAATGGTGGTTTTGCAGACGTGTATACCGTATTTGCAAAAATTGACGGTGATAAATTCACTGGATTTATTGTAGAGCGTGGTATGGAAGGCTTTACACAAGGACCAGAAGAACACAAGATGGGGATCAAGGGATCTTCAACTGTTCAGTTGTATTTCCAAGATTGTAAAGTACCTGTTGAGAATGTATTGGGTGAAATTGGCAAGGGCCATATCATTGCATTCAATATCTTAAACATTGGTCGTTTAAAATTATGTGCAGC
>CAIZMD010000081.1 GCA_903933995.1 uncultured Bacteroidota bacterium | reverse complement strand
TATACAACCGGGATCTCCACTATTGAAACCAGTTCAAAAAATCAACAAAGGTTGGTTAAAGAATTCAAACAATTTTTTGAAGATAGTAAGTCTGCAAAATCAAGTGACTACAAAACCTATGTGCTTACTTCTAAAGATGAAAACAAATTATTGTCTCTAAAAAAACTCTTGAGCGATAATGGCATTGAATCAGGAACCATTAGCAATAAAGCTTTCAAAGGATTTAATTATTTTTCTGGAAAAGAAGAATCCTTTGTAGACGAGGGATTGCATTTGGCAGTTAGTGCCTACCAAACCAATTCAGTTCTAGCTAGGGTATTATTAGAACCCAGAACCAAATTGGCTGATTCCAATACCTATGATATAACTGCTTGGGCATTGCCATATGCTTATGGAGTTAAAGCTTATGCCGTTAAAGAAAAACTAGAGGTAAGTACTGATACCAAATTGGCAAGTCCAATTGTAGCTGCCAATTCTAATTATGGATTATTAATACCATATACCTCGCTTAATTCTGCCAAATTGATGGCCCAATTATTAAAGCAAGGTGTAAAGCTTAGATATGCTACGGCGCCATTTCAATACAAGGGTAAGGAGTATGGTAGAGGCACCATCATTGTTTTGAAAACTAGTAATTCAACCGTGAATTGGAATACCATTGCCAATGAAGCCTGTCAAAAATTCCATGTTCAAGCAGATGCAGTAGAAACAGGATTTATGGACAAGGGAATGGATTTTGGTTCTCCTGATATTCGAGTAATCAACGCCGCGCCCAAAGTGGCATTGGTGAGCGGAGAGCAAACATCATCCTTGGGCGCGGGCGAGATCTGGCATTTCTTTGACCAGCAATTAGACTATCCACTAACCTTGGTCAACGCCAATGACTTGGCAAGATTTAATTTAAAGAATTACCAAGTATTGATTATTCCTGATGGATTCTATAGAAATCTAACTGATAAACCAACCACGGATAAACTCAAGGATTTTGTTCGCAGTGGAGGTAAACTCATTGCATTAGAATCTGCTGCAGAACAATTAGCAGGCGCAGATTGGGGCTTTAAATTAAAAGAAGACAAATCAGATGATAAGGGTGAATATGCTGCATTGAAAAAGTTTGCTGACCAAGAACGTAATTCACTCTCCAGTTCAATACCAGGTGCCATTTATAAAGTTGATTTAGACAATACTCATCCCTTGGCTTTTGGCTTTCCCGATTTTTATTATACTTTAAAGCAGGACGCCAATATTTTTGAATTTATGAAAGATGGCTGGAATGTGGGTGTCTTAAAGAAAGACGCTTATGTAACTGGATTTAGCGGAGTAAAAGTAAAAGCCAAATTGAAAGATGGATTGTTATTTGGAACAGTAGGTATGGGCTCAGGGTCAGTTGTTTTATTAGCAGACAATCCCATGTTTAGACAGTTCTGGGAAAATGGCAAGCTGTTATTCTGTAATGCAGTATTCTTAGCTGGACAATAATCATTCATCATCCCTATTTAGTTTTATGCGTATCCCACAATTGCTTTTTTGCCTGCTAATAACAGGGCTGTTGTTGAAGGGGAATCTGGTAAGTGCACAGGTTTCGCCCTCTTATAATTCAGCTGATATTTACATGCAACTGCAAAAGCTCCAAGTCTTGGGCTCTGTCTTGTATGTGGCAGCACATCCTGATGATGAGAACAATGGATTCTTGCCATATTTGGCCAAGGAGAAATTATATCGCACAGCGTACTTGAGTTTGACCCGCGGAGACGGTGGCCAAAATCTGATAGGAAGTGAACAAGGCATTGAGTTGGGTTTGATTCGGACCCAAGAATTGTTGGCGGCCAGAAGACAGGATGGGGCAGAACAATATTTTAGCCGTGCTTTTGAATTTGGCTTTAGCAAAAGTGCAGAAGAAGCGCTACGTATTTGGAACAAAGAGAAGATCTTGGCCGATGCGGTTTGGGTGATCCGCCAATACCAACCAGATGTCATCATTGCCCGCTTTCCCGGCGATGCTAGGGCAGGGCATGGACACCATGCGGCTTCTTCTATCATTGCATCAGAAGCATTTATTGCTGCGGCAGATCCCAAACGTTTTCCTGAACAATTGAAATACGGTGTACAGCCTTGGCAAGCCAAGCGCTTGCTTTGGAATACCTTCAATTTTGGTGGAGCCAATACCACCAGCAATGATCAATTTAAATTGGATGTAGGTGCCTATAACCCATTACTGGGAAAAAGTTATGGGGAGATTGGGGGAGAAGCTAGGAGTATGCACAAAAGCCAAGGAGAGGGCAGGCCAAGACGCCGTGGTGCATCTATTGAATACTTTACCACTTTAGGTGGGGAGGCCCCACAGAATAGTTTAATGGATGGGGTAGACATAAGTTGGAATAGAATCCCAGGCGGCAAAGCCATTCAAGAGAAAATCAATACCATTATTGCCAATTACCAATTTAATAAACCAGAAGCTTCTGTTCAAGCTTTGGTGGAATTGTATCAAGCAATAAAACTGGTGCCCGGAAAATCTTTGTGGCAGGATAAGAAATTGGCAGAACTGCAAGAACTGATATTCACCTGTAGTGGATTATTTTTTGAAGCAACTACCGATGAAGAATATGGGGTGTTGGGTCAAAAAATGAACCTTAATGTCTTTGTAAATAAACGCAAAGAATCCAATATACAATGGGAGCAGGTATGGATGAAAACCAGCGCCAATGAAAGTTTTGACAGTGTAATGGCCAAGCCATTAGCCACCAATCAAAACAATAGTTTTATCAAAAGCATTCCAATTGATCCATCCAAAAAAGTTTCTCAACCCTATTGGTTGGCAAAACAACAAGACAATATTGGATCCTTTACCGTGGATGATCAAATGTTAATTGGGCAGGATCAATCTGCACCGGCATATCTGGCTTATTTTAGTTTTACTATTAACGGGTTAAAACTTACAGCTGAAAGACCCGTACAATACAAATATGTTGACCCAGTAAAAGGAGAATTGTACCAACCCTTTGTTGTGATTACGCCCATCATTGTTTCACTAACACCAGATGTGTTATTAAACAATATTCAAATGGATGGCAAACAAGTGGCTAATCCCAAATTGCAATTGCAATACAAAGCCAATTTCACCGGTAAGCAAGTGCCAGTAACCATTCATATTAAACAAGGCACAGAACCTATATTTAGTAAGGATAGTATCATGGACTTAGATGCTGGTGCAGTTTATACCCAACAAATTCAATTGAACAAGGCTTTTAAGAATAATAAAATACCCGTACTGACAGCAGAATTGGTGCTGCAACAAAATGGAAAAAAACAAGTATATAATTCTTATTTAAGGTCTATTAAATATGACCATATTCCAGCCATTCATTTCTTTTTCCAAAACAATGCACAAGTAATTACCGAAGAAATAAAAGTAGCGGGTAAAAAAATAGGCTATGTAACAGGAGCAGGAGACAAAGTGCCAGACGCCTTATTACAATTGGGTTATGACTTGCAGTTTTTGCACGAGCAAGACATTACGGATGAGAAGCTCAAAGAATTTGATGCCATAGTTTTGGGTATTCGGGCACATAATGTTTTTGAATGGCTGAGCAATAAAAATGACATTTTCAATAGGTATGTAGCCCAAGGTGGGAACCTGATTGTTCAATACCTAAAGAGTAATCAAATAGGGCAGAAGCGGATTAAGGTTGGTCCTTATCCTTTTATGGTGAATGCAGGTTCTAGGGTAACGGAAGAAAACGCCAAAGTAAATTTCTTGTTAACAGATCATGGGGTTCTCAATTACCCCAACAAGATTACAGACAAGGATTTTGAAAACTGGGTACAAGAAAGAAGCACTTATCAAGCAGAACAAATAGATCCGCATTTTGAATTGCCCATTGGTATGAATGATACGGGAGAAAAACCAGGTAATGGAAGTTTGGCCATTGCTAAATATGGTAAGGGCAATTTTGCTTATGTGAGTTTGGTATTGTTTAGGCAATTACCTGCAGGAATTCCGGGAGCGTATAAACTCATGGCCAATTTAATTGCCATGCCAAAAAATCAACCATGAGTCAACAACCCAGAAGAAGAATTGGCGCCGTGACATTAATACTAATAGCTTTGGGTATTGGACTTTTGTTGAAAAATGTAAAACTAGGACTCATTGTGGGACTAGGATTAGGATTACTAGCTGGTGGATTAATTAGTAGCAAGAACAACAAATAACATGCAGGAACCAAATCAAAAAATCCCCTTGTTTTCTAGCTGGAATAGCTGGTACCTTTTTGTATTGGCCGTATTGGGGATTATCATCCTATTCTTCATCTGGTTTACAAACGCTTATTCATGAGTAGTATAGACTGGATAGTATTAGTGGCAACCTTGCTAGGCATTATTGCCTATGGCTTGTATAAAAGTCGAACGGCCAAAAATTTAGAAGGCTATTTTTTGAGTAATAGAAGTATGCCATGGTGGTTGGTGCTATTAAGTATCATGGGTACTCAAGCCAGTGCCATTACTTTTCTTTCCGCGCCAGGACAGGCTTATACAGATGGTATGCGTTTTGTGCAATATTATTTTGGATTGCCCATTGCCATGGTCATCATCTGTATCAGTTTTGTACCCCTATTCAATAAATTAAAAGTCTTTACAGCTTACGAATTTTTAGAACAAAGATTTGATGTAAAGACAAGGGTATTTACTTCTTCACTGTTCTTGATTTCGCGCGGTTTGTCTACAGGAATTAGCATTTACGCACCTTCTATTATTCTTAGTTCTTTGCTTGGATGGGATATATTTTATACCAATATTGTCATGGGGGGGGCTACTCATTATTTATACCGTGAGTGGCGGCGCTAGAGCGGTAGCGTATACCCAACAATTACAAATGGTCATCATTTTTATAGGCATGTTTTTGGCTGGTTATTTGGTGGTCCATTATTTACCAGCAGGGGTAGGCTTTGCCGATGCGCTAAAAGTAAGCGGGGCCTCTGGAAAACTAAATGTGATCACCACCGGATTTACCGAAAAAGGATTTGACTGGAAAGACAGATACAATTTAATCAGTGGTGTTATTGGAGGATTCTTTTTAGCACTCTCTTATTTTGGAACAGACCAAAGTCAAGTGGGGCGTTATTTAACGGCCAAAGACAATACGGAAAGTAAGATTGGTTTGTTAATGAATGGATTGGTAAAAGTACCCATGCAATTCTCCATTTTGTTATTGGGTGCTTTGTTGTTTACATTTTACCAGTTCCATAGTGCTCCGGTATTCTTTAATCAGGCAGTTGCAGAGAAAGCCAAGACAACTGTGTATGCCGATACCTTGGGCAAATTGGAAAATAGGTTCATGCAAGAGCAATTGCAACAGCAAGCCTATAGCAAAACCTATGTAATCAAGGGCAACGAAGCATTTAAAGACAGTTTGAAATTGGGTTCTGGTAAAATGGCCGCCACTCAAAAAGCCTATAAAGAAGTGTTGAAAAAAGCGCTTCCTGCATCCGATACCAATGATACCAATTATATCTTTTTGCGTTTTGTCATAGACTTTTTGCCCAAGGGATTGGTAGGTCTTTTGATTGCTATTATTTTCTTAGCTGCTTGGGGATCCATTGCCGCTGCCTTGAATTCATTGGCCTCCTGTACCATGATTGACTTTCATGTAAGATTTAGGGGCGCAACCTATGATAGAGACAATGCGGAGCAATGTGCCAGTGAATACAGGGTCTCTAAATACTATACCCTGGGTTGGGGGATTTTCTGTGTCATTACTGCGGAATTTGCAACCGGTATGGGCAGCTTGATTGAAGTAGTCAATATTTTAGGATCCTTGTTTTATGGTGTGATACTTGGCATTTTCTTGGTAGCATTTTATTTGAAAAAAGTGCAGTCCAATGCCGTATTCATAGCCGCTATTTTGGGAGAGCTAATAGTAATTGCATTTTTCTTGCTTGACAAATACAATGTAATCGGGTTAGGATTCCTATGGCTCAATGTAGTAGGAGCTTTAGCGGTAGTCATTCTAGCGTGGATTGCTCAACAAGTCTTGCCTAAAAAAACTGCTTAATCTTTTTGTTCAAAAGGCCACTGAGACAATCTTTTTTGTTTGATCACAAAAGCTATCAGACCAAGTGCAATTACGGTTAACCCACCAAGCATCATTTGTTTGCCAGTTGATAAAAATACCAAGCCCCAAATAATTATGGCAAGGATCACGGGTAGGGGATACAGCGGCATTTTCCAAGCAAAATGCTTTGGCGATTTTCGCTTAACCAAGAGTAACAATCCAACACCCTGACCAATAAATTGAATCAGAATGCGCATGGCTAAAATAGCACTGATCACCTCGTGTAATTTGAACAAAAGGCTAAATACAAATGCAACTGCCCCCAATACCAATAAAGAAATGTGTGGAAAATGTTTGGTAGGGTGTAGGTTAGCAAATACTTTGAAAAAAGCACCATCTTTTGCTGCTGCATAAGGGATTCTACTATAGCCTAAAGTAGCAGAAAATACGGAGGCAAATGCCACCCATAAAATTAAAATGGTAGCAATATTAGCAGCAGTAGGTCCAGACAGGGTTTGGACAAATTCACTTACTACAAATTTGCTCTGTTTTATCTGTTCCAAAGGCAATACAGATGCCACACTTATATTCATCATCAAATACAAAAAGGCAATTCCTGCAATAGAAATAAACATGCTTTTTGGAATATTCTTTTCAGGGGCAACAATCTCTCCACCCAAATGACAAACATTGTAATAACCTAAATAACTATAAATGGTTTTAACACTAGCAAAGCCAAGAGCTGTTGCAAAAGCATAATCCAATTTTAAACCATCATTGATTTGCTGAATGGGGGCCATAAAATTCCCATGCAATAATCCTCCTCCAATTAACCAAGCCATGGTTACAAGTACACCAGACCAAAGCAGTACACTGATCTTGCCAATGGCTTCAATTTTTCTATATAATAAGACAACTATTAATATTACTAAAGCGCCACTCAATGCTTTTGATTGCCAAATACTAGTGGGATGCAGAAACTGAAAATAGCTAGCAAAACCAATGGCCGCTGAAGCAATTACCAATGGTGCTTGAATCATGGTTTGCCATACAAAAAGAAAGCTCATGAGCTTCCCCCATTTAGGGCCAAAACCTTCTTTTAAAAAATTGTAGCTGCCACCAGCAAGGGGATAAGTGGCGCCCAATTGACTCCAGATCATGGCATCTACCAGCGATAAAACGGCCCCAGCTACCCATGCATAAAGGAACCAAGGTCCTTGCATAATTTCTGCCACCATACTTAAAACTACAAATGGGCCAATGCCTACCATATCGGTCATATTGATGGCAGTAGCCTGCAAAAGACTTACCTTTCTTTCTAGTTTTGGTGGTTGATCAACGTTCATGTTGGCATAAAACTATTTCTTTGTAAGGAGACGAGCAATTATGAATAAGACATTTTCAATGGTACCCTGGGCCAAAGATTCGAATATTTATGAGGTAAATATTCGCCAGTATACAGAGGAAGGTAGTTTTCAAGCATTTGCCAAACACTTGCCTAGGCTTAAAGAC
>CAIZMD010000080.1 GCA_903933995.1 uncultured Bacteroidota bacterium | reverse complement strand
TTATCATTTTTTCCAAGACGCATATGTGCCTAACCTTAATCCGCCATTTAGAGTCATTGCTGAAACCAAAGGTGGAACCAATCCTTATTTTGCTACTGGCGCAGGTGGAATTGTACAGAGTTTATTGATGGGTTTTGGAGGATTGGAGATTACGCCACAGGGGATTACGCAAATCAAATCGGCATTGCCTGCGCAGTGGAAAAAGCTTACTATCACTGGGGTTGGCAAGGAAAAGAAAACCTATATAGTTCAATAAAAAATATTATTTTAGAGCGTTGAAAAAATTGTTTGCCATAGCATTGTTGGGCATTTTGCTGTTTAACTGGGGAGGATACCGTTTGCTAACGGACTTTCTAGAAGACCGTGCCGATTTGCAATTGGAAGCCCAATTGGATCAAGACAACTATGATGAATCTACTTTAATCAGCATTAAAGTTCCAACCAATCTACCTTATTACCACTACAATATTAACTACGAACGTGTAGATGGGTCTATCAATATTCGTGGTGTGGAATACAAATACGTAAAACGCCGTATTTACAATGACTCTTTAGAGTTAATGTGTATACCCAATCTGGCTAAAACAGGCATGCAAAATGCTAGGGATGATTTCTTCCGATTGGCCAATGATTTGGTCACCAATAACAGTACAAAAAAATCTGGAAACCAACATGGTCATACCATCAAGTTTTCCGTACAAGATTATACTGCCACTCCGGCAATTAGTTTGAACCCTGCAACACAGATAGTAGATGTAGCAGCAAATACTACCGTGTTTCAACATTTCAAATCCATCTATTTGGATCGTCTGGAAAGGCCGCCACAGGCTTAATACCAGATGATTAACAAGATTTCAAAACCTGCACGGAATAGCAGCCGTGCAGGTTACTTTATTATTTATTTACTATCAGCTTATTATTGAGATATGAAATATTTCCTGATTGGGATATGCGCAACTGTGCTATTATTTGGATGCAAGAATAATACGGAATATAAAAATTATTTGCACAATCCTGACTTGTTTAGCAATACCGTACACGAATTAAATACCGTGGTCATGGGAAATAATTTTCCTCCCATGGTAGCTTCTAGAAACTATGCTTATGCAGCCATTGCAGCTTATGAAGTGGTAGCAGCAGCTAACCCCAATGAATATCAATCTTTGGCCGGTCAGCTGAATGGTTTAAAGACTATTAGCCTGCCAAAAGATACGGTAGGTGCAGATATTGAATTAGCAGCTTTATTGGCTTATATGAAAGTGGGAGAAGCGGTCACTTTTCCTGAAGGAAGTTTGAAGTTGTATAAAGACAGCATTCTTGCACTTGCTAGAACAAAAGGATTGCCCGATGCGGTTGAGAAAAAATCTCAGGAGTTAGCAGATAGCGTGGGTATGTCTATTATTCGTTGGAGTAAAAAAGACAATTACCTAGAAACCCGTGGTGCTGAAAAATATACTGTCTTGGATATTCCAGGAAGATGGGTTCCTACACCACCCTTATATGCTTCTGCGGCAGAGCCACACTGGAAAGAAATTAGACCCATGGTCATTGACAGTGCTGGTTTCTTTAATGTTCCTCCTCCGCCTACATTTAATATCACAGATAAGAATAGCAAGTACTATCAGGAAGTGATGAAGATCAAAAATGCAGTGGATAGTCTTAGCCCTGAACAGCGCCATATGGCTGAGTTCTGGGACGACAATCCATTTAAAATGAATGTAACAGGACATGCCATGTTTGGTAGCAAAAAATTCAGCCCTCCAGGTCACTGGATGAGTGTTGTAGGTATTGCTGCTCAAAAAGCAAAATCAGATTTTGGAACCACCGTAACTGCTTTTGCCAAAACAAGTATTGCCCTATTTGATGCATTTATTCAAAGCTGGTATGCTAAGTATACTTACAATACCGTAAGACCTGAAACAGTGATTAACAAATATATAGACATGAACTGGAGACCCTTGTTACAAACCCCGGCATTTCCGGAATACACATGTGGTCACAGCACTATTTCATCCGCAGCTGCGGAATCACTGACCAGTGTCTTTGGTGATAATTTTGCCTATACCGATTCAACAGAAATTGAATTTGGTATCCCAAACCGTTCCTTTAAATCATTTAGGGCTGCAGCAGAAGAAAATAACTGGGCCCGATTTTATGGCGGTTTACATTTTCACAACTCTTGTATCATTTCTACCGAATATGGTAGAAAAGTTGGTGCATTGGTAGTGGACAGGTTGAAAATGAAGAAATAAAATCACACACACCACAAAACCCACAAATGAAAAAGTTCTTTTCTATACTAATCCTATGTCTTTTATTAAACCAAGTAGCCCATTCACAGGGCTGCGTAGCCATCAGAGGCGCAGGCGGTGCTGCTTGTAGCATTATGGATCACATGAAAAATCTTGACAGTGCCGGTTGGATGTTTAGTTCTAATACTAGGTACTTTAGATCTTACAAACACTTTGTTGGAACAGAAGAACAGAAACAAAGAGTAGCAAATGGAACAGAAGTGATTAATCATGCATATAGTCTAGACTTTGGATTAACACGTGTATTTAACAAACGTTGGAGTATGTCTTTGTACGTTCCCATTATTGCCAACACTCGTTCTTCTTTGTATGAACACGGTGGCAAAGAAAGACATAGTACCGAATCCTTTGGTTTGGGTGATCTTCGCGTGGCAGGTTATGCCTGGTTAATTGATCCAGCCAAACAGGGCAAATTCAACATACAAGCGGGTTTGGGTATCAAACTGCCTACTGGCGATTATAGGTACACAGATCGCTTTCATACCGCTACCACTGGCGTAACCATCATTGGTCCAGTTGATCAATCCATTCAATTAGGTGATGGTGGTACTGGCTTTACTACAGAATTAAACATGTATTATAACTTATCACACAAGTTGAGTCTTTATTCCAATTTGTATTATCTGCTAAACCCTCGTGAGCAAAATGGGGTATCTACCCAACGTGGTGGTGTTCCCTCTGCAGCAACAGTCTCTTATACTTCAGACGTGATGAGTGTTCCTGATCAGTATCTAGCAAGAGTAGGAGCTAACTATTATACTGGCAAGTTTACTGTTTCAGGAGGATTAAGATATGAGTGCATACCAGTAAATGATTTAATTGGTGGCAGCGAAGGTTTTCGTAGACCTGGTAGAATCTTGACTGCAGAACCTGGTGTTACATACAGTGTGAAGAACCTGAATTTCTATGCTTATGTTCCAGTGGCATTAGTTCGTAATAGAACCCAAAGTGTGCCTGACCAAATCAGAACAAATATAACTGGCGTTTATGCGCAGGGCGATGCTGCCTTTGCAGACTATTCTATCAATCTTGGATTTAGTGTAAGATTCTAATACTGAAAAATGCCTCCAATTTGGAGGCATTTTTTTTCACTCAAACAATCAACTGTTTTCTAGGTATTTCTGATATCCAATAGTTGTTTTCCAGCCCCACTCATTTCTAAATACAATAATTGTCCCTGTGGAAAATCATTCATCAGGGTCAAAGGAAAAAAGTGGAACCTGAACTCTTTACTAGTCAATTCTAATCTGAATTCGTTTCTGTGAAACATAGGCGCGTTTTTCTTTTTTACCACAATGCTATGTAGCGCTATTTTAAAATCTGATTTTAAAGCCAACTTTACTTGGTATAAACCTTTGTAATAGTAGTAGCCTAAATAGCCAAAGAAAAAAATGGACATGAAGGCTAGGGCTACAGGATAGCTCATCTCATCAATTAAGGCGTCCTTGTCAGATATAGATCTTAAATATGGAGAGATTAGCCAAATGATGAGAAAGATGATCAGGTTTAATTTAAAATCCTTTTTTGAAGCCAATAAACGAGTTTCAAGAAATTGTTTATCCTGACTTGTCAATGGTTGACGTTGGTGTTTGTCAATCTCAATCATGGTTTCATGTTTTGAATCCTTGTATTTGTTTTGTTGCTAAGTCTTTTGTACAGTAGCCATGCAAGTAAGGCAAGCAGAATAATCCCCCACATTTCTATAGCAAATAAGAATAGGTCTTCTACTTTGGTCCAACCAATTTTAATAGCATCCCAGATTTTCACAAAAATATTAGGAGTGTAGGCAGCTATATCTTTGTTATTGGAAATCATAGAACGTTTAATACTTTCTCTTTGTGTGAATTGTAGACTAATAGTGCTATACCTTAATTGGTCAGACAATCCCCTGTCAGCTATTTCAGCTTCATCGGCTTTTTCTTTGGTATAAGTTTCTGTTTCAGCAGAAGTTTTTCCAGAGGATTTAGTAGCCCTTTTTTTGGTCATTTGGTTATCCAATAGCTGTAAAGAAACATCGTCAGCTTGTACAACTTTATAATCCAGAAAATCTGCTAGAGCAGTAATGGACTGGAGCGTGCTATCAAATTTTCTATTGGGAATACGCAACTTTATTTCATTGCTTAAGGTATAGTAGATAGTTTCCAAACTGCTATCACTGCTTACTTGAGAGGTTTCCTTATTGTCTACAGTGCTAGTTAGATGGGTATAAATAACAAAGCCGCCTTGATTTCTAACAATATTTTCAATCTTAGCGGTAGTTATGGTAACATCCAGTACTTGAAATTTTATTTCTGCAGTTCTAATAAATTTTCTGCCATCAGTAACTGTGTTGCCCATGGCATCTGATGAAGCTTTAATGCTATCAGGAACATAAGCGTTTCTGTTTTCTGAAGCATTGTCTTTCTGATTATTGTTACAAGAAATGCAGAACAGGATAATGAATATAAATGATAGGGTTCTTTTCATGTAATAAATGAAATGTTAGACTCAAAGGAAAAACAATTGCAGAGCCCCCCTATACCCTCTATTGGGTATTTTTCTTCTGCATTTAATTCATTGGAAACTTCATTTATGCTATTTTTAACATACAATTTGTCCTATGTTCTTACCCGTTCTTATTAGTGTTGGCATTATTTTAGTATCTATTGGGATACACGGTTTAGGAAATACCTACCTAGTACTATTCCTATATAAAAAACAACAAAAGGCAATTAGAAAATTGGGGTATAAATCTGCATTCCAGGTATTGTCCTTTACTGCGCTTTTACTAATGCTGCTTCATTTTGTAGAAATCATGATTTGGGCAATTGTATACCTCTCAATTCCAGAAATCAGACAATTAGCCAATTTTGAAGAAGCCACCTACTTTTCAATGGTTACTTATGCTACCGTGGGCTATGGAGATATTGTATTGGAGCCACAGTGGAGAATCATGAGTGGATTTGAAGCAATGAGCGGGATTTTGCTGTTTGGATGGTCTACTGCTATGCTATTTTCTATTGTTCAGAAAGTTTTATCGGAGTTGTTTCAAAAAGTATTAAACAAAGAGCCGTTTTCTTTGTAGTTTTAAAAAAGCTTAAAAATGCATTATTTGTTCAAACAAATGCTCCCCCCTTTGTTTCATACCCTAAAATGGTACAGCTTCAAATATGGATGGAAGGGTGATTATGTTAGTTTTGAAGAAGCAACTAATAAAGCTGGTGGGTATGATGCAGAGCATATATTGCAAAGTATTGTAAAATCAACCCAAAAAGTAGTTAGTGGTGAAGTTCCTTATGAAAGGGACGGTATTGTCTATGATACTGTAAAAATGAATTTTCCTTTGTTGTCAACTTTACTAAGGTTGGCATTGGAAAATAATAATGAATTAACCGTTTTAGACTTTGGGGGGTCATTAGGAACTTCCTATTTCCAAAATAAGGCTTTTTTAAAAGGGGTAAAAACATTGCATTGGTGTATTGTTGAACAGCCTAATTATGTTAAAGAAGGGAAGGATAATTTTGAGAATGAACACCTACATTTTTATTATACTTTAGAAGAATGTCTCCAGTTTCATAAACCACAAATCATTCTATTTAATGGGGTGATTCAGTATATTGGCGAAGCCTACAAACTCTTAGAACAAGTAATAAAATCTGGTATTCCCTACTTGATGTTTGATACTATCGCATTTATTGAAGGTGATAAAGATAGATATGCCATACAGCACGTACCTCCAGCATTTTATGGACTAGATGCTTCCTATGCTTGTATTTTCTTTAGTAGATCTAAAATGGAATTTTTTCTAAAGAAACATTATGATCTCTGTTACGAATTTATTTCTGAGCCCGACAAATACTATCTAGAACTAATGCCTTTCCTATATGAAGGTCAACTATGGAAGTTGAAATAGCAACTGCTAGATTACTTCCATAATGCAACATCCATAAGGTGGAATGATTAAGTATTCATGATCATGACCTATCTCATGCATGGTTTCAGACCAATGGTCAAATAGTTTGTTACCTCTTTTACCATGGTTTTTAAATGCATACCAGGTAATATAGGAAGCTTGTCCACTAAAATTGAACAAACAATAAAACTGTTGATCTTCAGTTGAACGAATAAATCCAGCAACATGAATATTGTATGGAGTTAACCAGGTTAGATTTTTCGTGTCAGCAAAAACCGGATTGTTTTTTCTAATCTGAATCAGTTTTTTTGTAGCGCTGAAAACCTTTGCTTCAATACTGTCTTGCTCTTTTATTTTTTCTACCCTGTTCCAGTCAATGATGGGTCTATGCATCCATCTATTGTCATAACTTTTTCCGGGATCATTTAAATAGCCATAGTCATTTACGGTACCCAATTCATCTCCATAAAACAAAATGGGAAGCCCGCCTATAAACATACTCTGGGCTTGCATGAGGGTGATTTTCTGCAAAGCAATTTCAATAGCGTTTGCATCATTGCGGTTGATGGCTTTTTCTAGTCCGCAGAGCGATGCTAAAGAGCCACTAATTCTGGCATCCTGTGTTTTTGGATTCACAGAAAATAAAGCTCCAGAAGCAGGTGAATAGGGTAGTGCGCCGGAATAATATTCCTTTAGGAATTTCCTATGTTCGTAAGCATTAAAACCTGCGGCCCTGATCATACTATCGTCATATCCCAAACCTATATCATCGTGACAACGCGTATAAGTAATCCAAGAACAGCCAAAAGGTTTTTGCAAAATTTCGTGTTGTGCAGCTAACATGACCCTTGT
>CAIZMD010000079.1 GCA_903933995.1 uncultured Bacteroidota bacterium | reverse complement strand
GGGTCCTGCCCATTATTGGTTTGATAGACAAAAAGACCAAGGGTCTCATTCATCAATTGAGACTTGGCTTTTGTAAGGGTATCAGCCAGTAATTGCGTTAATAAATTACTGTCTTGGCTAATTTGTTGAAACCTTAGTTCGTTGCTGGCAATTCTTTGTTCTAGTTTGCTCTTGACTTTTTGAGGAGAGGAATTATAACTCCAATAATTGATAAAGATGAAGGAAATGGTATACAACCACGCTGCTGTAATTAGCAGGTAACCGTGTTTGTATGCGCTTTGTCTAATGTGGTTGATCAACTTTTCTTCATTTGCTGTTTTACCAGATTCCAGATCTGATCCATTTCATCTAGGCTCATCGTAGTCAATTCTTTTCCACTAGCTAGGGCAATGGATTCCATTTCCTGAAAGCGGCGGATAAACTTTTTATTGGTCTTTTCTAGAGCACCTTCTGCATCTACCTGCAAAAACCGTGCATAATTTGCCAAACTGAATAAAACATCTCCAAATTCCTCTTCTATGTCTTCCTGTGTCTTGGTTTGAATAGCTTCTTGCAACTCCTCCATTTCTTCCTGCACTTTTTTCCAAACGTCTTCTTTATTGTCCCATTCAAAACCAACCTGTTTGGCTTTTTCTTGGATCCGGGTAGCTTTTACAATGGCGGGTAAGGATGTTGGCACACCCCCAAGCACAGACTTCTTACCCTCCTTCATTTTCAGTTTTTCCCAGTTTCTTTTTACCTCTTCTTCATCCTGCACTTTTACATCTCCATAAATATGGGGATGCCGATGAATGAGTTTGGCGCTAATGCCTTCCAATACTTCTTGCAGGGTAAACTGCTGCTGTTCTGAACCAATCTTGGCATAGAACAACAAATGCAACATAATATCTCCTAACTCCTCTTTTACCCCCTTCCAGTCATTCTCTGTAATAGCATCGGCCAACTCATAGGTTTCCTCAATGGTTAATGGGCGCAGGGTTTGAATGGTTTGTTTTTTATCCCAGGGGCATTGCTCACGCAACTCATCCATGATCTTAACCAGGGCCAAAAAACTATCAGAGAGTTCAGACATATTATTAGTTTAAATAACAAAAAAGGAAAACATGAAAAAGCTTATGAACAACAATAAAATCAAAAAGAGGGTTAAGAAAAATAACAATACATATTTGAGTGCGGTTTTCTTTCTGGATTGGGTATAGAAATTTCTAAATGCCTTATACCAATAAAACAAAATGATCATAGAAAATATTCCAAATGCTGCATCCTCTTTTATATGAATCCATTTAAGTACGGAACCAAACCACAAACTAAACAAAATCAAAATAAAGGTGGCGCAATACAAGTGTATGGTAAACACCACATGGTTTACATAAAACAAATCCTTTCTTCTGACATATAATAAGGTTAGAAATAAGGCAAACATGGGTAAGGAAACAAACAACATTTGAGGAAACATATGCCTGAACTTGTCAAGTATGGCATTATTCATCGCTTTTTTGTCATGTCCATATTTCTCCTTTAAAATGATGTTCTGTTTTTGAATTCTGGCAATGATGAAATTTCTCCTTTCACTTGGCGGAAGGGTATTTTGTATACTGTCATATGCTTTTACGTTATATGCCCCTCTATAGTCGTCTCCTCCAAATTGAAAGCTATTATTGTCATCATATAAGGAAGCTATTTTTTCCCTTTGGGTACTGTCTTTCTTGAGCGTTAGAATATCCCTGTCTAACGCTACAATCCTTTTTTTAACTTCTTGACGGGATGAATCAACGGAACTGCTGTCGGGTAAGATTGGGAGGGTTTTTATCATTGCCTTTTTTTTACCCTCCAATTCCTTGATTAATTCCGTAGCTGTTTGTTGATTTTCATTAATCCTGACAACTCTCTCGGAAGCTTTTTGATAAAAGCTAAACAAAATCAAAAAGAAAATAGCAGAGGTAAACACATACATCCGTATGGGGTGTAAGTAGGTGATTCTCCTTCCCTTTAAATATTCTTGTGAGAGAAATCCTGGTCTAAAAAGCAAGTATTTTAAAGTGCTAAAAAACTTGCCGTCAAAATGGGTTACATCATACACAAAATGGGTAGCCAAAGACCAAAAGGATTCTTTGGTTTCAATATTTTCTTGCCCACAAACCTGACAAAAGCGTCCCTGCACTTCAGCATTACAATTCAAACAATTTTTTTCTACCCTTTCCTTTTGATGTGACACTTGTTAAGATTTGACTAAAAATACAGAACAAACCAATAGCCACCCACACTGTGGCTTAGGTTCTTTTGAAACTTGCTGTTGTGGCCCATAACTTTGAGACCTAATCAGTATGTATGAAATTATTGTTAACAAGCCTGGCATTTCTATTCATTTCTTCCGCTTGGGGCCAATATTATTTTAATGACTTGCTGGCCACGGCCCAAAGTCAGGCACAATACCAATTATTGAGAGCCAATAAGGTCAAGAAAATTACGGCTATCAGTTTTGAAGAAGATGGCAGCGCCAATGAGAAATTTTTATTGGAGCAGGAATTGACGATGGATGGGAAAAAACTTAGCACCAAATCGGGGATTCAATCAGGAAAAACCAGCACGGTAACCAGTTTTTTTGAACTGAGTAAATTAAAAAGAACCCTCTCTAATAGTAATGGGATTGATAATAAAATGGAATACTTCTATGATAATACTGGAAAGTTGATCAAGCTGAGTTTAACTTCTGGAGATACGGCTGTGAAATATAGCACACAAGAATATAGGGATTGGATTTATGGGACCAATGGTTTACCAGCATCCATTGTAAAAGTCAAAAACAAAATTGATACCAGTATGGCTAAAATTGTGATAGACGAAGAGGGCAATGTGGCGGAAGAACAATGGAGCAGAAAAAATACTCCCTTAGAAACCTATTACTATTATTATGACCAGCAACATAGGTTAACTGATATTGTGCGATATAACCAGAAGCTGAAAAAATTGGTACCCGATTATGTGTTTGAATATGATGCCAAGGGTAAGTTGGTACAGATGACCCAATTATCTGGAAGCGGCCAATATTTTACATGGCAATATGAATACAATGAAAAGGGATTAAAATGGAAAGAGACCTGCAGAGACAATGAAAGAAAACTGGTTGGTAAGATTGAATACAAGTACGAATTTCAATAAGAGCATCAAATAGTTTAGATCCAAAAACATTTATTGAAGCGCATAAAAAAACCCTTGCACCATTTCTGGTCAAGGGTTTCTTTTTCGATTTGTGCCTCAGGCGGGAATCGAACCCGCACTTGCATTGCTGCAAACAGGATTTTAAGTCCTGCGTGTCTACCAGTTCCACCACCAAGGCAAACAAGTAAAAAAAAATCCCGTTCCGCCTTATGCGGGACGGGATTCTGGAGCGAAAGACCGGGCTCGAACCGGCCACCCCGACCTTGGCAAGGTCGTGCTCTACCAAATGAGCTACTTTCGCGTGATGTAAAGAACTAAATTAGGAGTGCAAAAATAGCGACTTCAAGTTCCTGACAAAATTTTTTTTCAACTTTTTTTATTTGTACTCAGGAGTGTACTTAGTGCTACCCTGAATCTCAATATCAGGTTTACCCGGATAACGCTGATGATACATACGGTAACAACCACCTAATACAAAGGACAGAATGCAAAATACTTGCAGATAAAACAAGAATCTAGAGGATGATACCCAATTCTTGGTAAAATCTTGTTCGTTTTCGCTATGAATTTCGTTTGACATATTTTTCTTTTGCATTGCAAAAATAGGATTCACAATGAAATTATAAAAGCTATTTTTTAATAATTTCTTGAAACTGGGTATGCTTGGCAATAAAATACTGCCAAACAACCGACCCCTTATACACACCATTCAATGCTGACAAGGGTTTAGAGCCAACAGATCTTTTTATCTTCCCTTGAAGCATCCATAAAAACAAATTGATATGCGCTTTAAAAATAGCCGTGAAAAAGGAAGCATCGCCACCTAATAAGCCCTTCCATGCTGAAATAGCATCTAAACCTAACCTAAAAGGAAGTTTCCAAACCAATTCATGCCAAGGCAAATTTTTGCAAAGCATGACCAAATTATTTCTAAAGTTCAAATACACTTTTCGCCCACCTCTTGGCAGGGTACCTGCTCCTACATGGTAAACAATTGAGCTTGGGCAAGACATGACTTGATAACCCGCCAATTGCATGCGCCAACACATATCAATTTCTTCTTGGTGTGCAAAAAAGCTACTATCTAACCCACCTAATTGATGGTATATTTTAGAACGCACAAACAATGCTGCACCAGAGGCCCAAAAGATAGACTTTACTTGGTTATACTGTCCTTGATCTGCTTCACAAACATCAAAGATTCTACCCCTAGAAAAAGGATATCCAAACAGGTCAATATAACCACCAGCTGCACCTGCGTATTCAAATAAATGAGGGTTGAAATAGGATAATAGTTTGGGCTGACAGGCGCCAATTTTAGTATCAGATTCCATTAAATGTATAATAGGCTCTATCCAACCAGCAGTAACAGAGACATCAGAATTGAGCAATACATAATAATCTGCTTCAATATTTGACAAAGCCCAATTATAACCACCTGCAAAACCATCGTTTTGCTGATTGATGATCATTTCTACCGTTGGAAATGCTGCTTTAACAAAAGCAATGCTCTCATCAGTAGATGCATTATCCGCTACAATCACACGCTTATTCTCATAAGTAGATTGTAAAACTGATGGCAGGAAATTTTCCAGGTGTTTTTTACCATTATAATTCAGGATTACAATAGCTACACTGGGTAAGGATTTTTCAAACATTTGCACGAAAATAAGGTTTGGAACCGATGCCTAGCCATTCAGACCCCAATTTATCAAGTAGCGCACTTCTTTTGGCACAGTATGAACCCTATCGGGCGATGTTTTCTTACCCAAACGCACAATAATGGTTTTAGTAGAGGGTATCACAATAATGTATTGTCCTAAAATGCCTCTTGCATAAAATACTTCTGGATGCATTGGATCAATCCACCACTGATAGCCATAATAATCACAAGCCAAACCTTTTTCATCTTTTACACCACAAGCTTTGATAGAATTTACAAAATAAGCACTATCAATAATGGCATTCCCCTTCCACTTTCCACTATCTAACATGAGTTTTCCCAGCCTAGCAAAATCGCGGGTATTGGAATTAAAACAACAATAGGCTTTTTCATTTCCATCTTTTCTATCTAGACTCCAAAGTGCTGGATGCTCCGCCCCCATGGGCTCCCAGAGTTTTTCAGAAGCGTAAGCGCTGAGTGATTTACCAGTTGCTTTTTGTAAAATCAAACCCAATAATTGGGTGTCCCCACTTTTGTATGTGTGATAAGTACCTGGTTCTTTATCCATTTGTACAGCAGTAGCCACTTTGTACAAATCCTTACCATAATAGAGTTCTGTGGTTTCTGAAGCTGGATTAGAATAAGATTCATTCCAATTGGTTCCGCTACTCATGGTTAATACGTGTTTGATTTTTAAAGCAGCTTTGGCTCCTTCTTTGAACTCTGGAATAAAATCGCCCACAGGCTGTTCTACGGATTGAATCTTGCCTTCTTTTATGGCTATCCCAATGAGCAAACTGGAAACAGATTTGGCCATGGAAAAACTATTGGAAAGCGATGAATCTGAATAGCCATCCCAATATTTTTCAAACTGAATGGAATCATTTTTAATCATAAGCAAACCCACTGCGTCTAATTCTTCCATCAAAGTATTGAGGGAGTCAGGATAGTTGATTTTATTATAGGCTGCAGAGATAGACCAGGGTTGGGGCCTACCCACTAGGACTTGATTATTTTCAAAAATTTTATAATCATCAATATTGGCAAAATTGTACACAACTGCTTTAAACAAATAAGTTTTACCAGATACAAATGCAAATACAGAAAATGCAATAAATAGGCCAATCAGCCCTTTCAAGATGTTTTTGACAATACGCATATGGCTAAGTTATATGGGAGTTCAGAAGCAAAATACTGCATTTGTAGCCGGATTGCAAAGGAAAGCTTATCTTGCGGCCATGCAATTCTTATTATTAAATCTTGATTTTCTGGATCATCCTTGTAGCTGCTAAGCATATCAGCTAATATCCCCCATTGGGGTACCCCATTATTCCCATACCTAAATTTTATACATGTTGACAAATCAATTGTCCAAACGCAGTGCTGCGTACTTGGAAACAGAATCTTTATATGGTGCACATAATTACCATCCCCTACCCGTTGTTTTAGAAAGGGGTGAAGCTGTTTATTTATATGATGTAGACGGCAAACGTTACTTTGATTTTCTGAGTGGTTATTCAGCCGTGAATCAGGGACATTGTCATCCTAAAATCATTGCTGCGCTTGTAGAACAAGCTCAAAAACTAACCCTTACATCTAGGGCATTTCACAATAATTTATTGGGTGAATACAGCAAGTATATTACACAGTATTTTGGCTATGACAAAGTGCTACCCATGAATACAGGTGTAGAAGGTGGTGAAACGGCTATTAAACTAGCGCGCAGATGGGCTTATACCAAAAAAGGCGTTCCTGAAAATCAAGCAAAAGTTATTTTTGCAGAAGGCAATTTTTGGGGTAGAACTTTGGCGGCTATTTCTTCTTCTACTGACCCTAGTAGTTATCAGGGATTTGGACCCTATATGCCAGGTTTTGAATTAGTGCCTTACAATAATTTATCTGCTCTTGAAACCGCTTTACAAGATCCCAATGTAGCTGCATTTATGGTAGAGCCCATTCAAGGTGAAGCGGGTGTGGTATTACCAGATGATGGTTATTTAAAAGGTGTAAGAACGCTTTGTGACAAATACAATGTCTTATTTATTGCCGATGAAATTCAAACAGGACTAGCCCGTACGGGTAAAATGTTGGCCTGTGACCATGAGGGCGTTAGACCTGATATTTTAATTCTTGGAAAAGCCTTGAGTGGTGGTACCATGCCTGTTTCAGCGGTTTTAGCTGATGATGCAGTAATGATGAATATTCATCCAGGTGAACATGGATCTACCTATGGTGGCAATCCCCTTGCTTGTGCGGTTGCCATGAAATCTTTGGCCGTTTTAAAGGAAGAAGGTATGGCAGAAAACGCTGAAGCGATGGGTCAAATTTTAAGATCCGAATTACAAAAGTTGCAATCGCCTTATATCACTACTATTCGTGGACGCGGTTTATTAAATGCCATTGTGATTCAACACCCTAATCCAGATGCTTCTTGGGATTTTTGTTTGGCATTGATGGAAAATGGTCTCCTAGCTAAACCAACTCATGGAGATAAAATTAGGTTTGCACCACCATTGATCATTAACAAAGATCAGATACTAGAAGCGGTAGATATTATTCATCGCTCACTGCAAGTCTTAGCTTAGTCTTTTGGTTTAGACTTGAGGTCCAGTTTGGGAAAAAATCCCATGATCATCATAATTCCAGCCAACACAACCAGTCCGTAAAGGGCTGGTTGTTTTTCAGGGCATTCGCCTCCCCTACACATGGAGAAAATGATGAAATTCTTAATAGCCAAGGCAAAATTTACTGCCCCCACAAATACATTGGTTCTTTTTGCCCAAACCTGATTAACCAGAAAACCTACCACCATAATGGCTGTAAAAAAGCCATGGGTGATAATTTGTTCCCCAAAATTGAGTTCCACACTGGCTTTTCCATTGATTCCGTTTAGATCAATATTCAAAGAGGGAATATGCACCCAAGGCAGAAAACAAAGACCAATTAGACCAAAAGAAGCCAGTATTCCAATTATTTGGGTGTATTTCATAAAAATCTATTTAATAAAAAAGGACTACAAAATGTAGTCCTTTGAGGTCCCTAGCGGATTCGAACCGCTGTAGAAGCTTTTGCAGAGCTTTGCCTAGCCACTCGGCCAAAGGACCCTTTGCTACTGTTTTGGGCTACCAAAAGCAGAAACGGCTGCGAAAATAAAGCAAAGAAAGGAATTTTAAAATTCTAAATCTTAAAACCCGAAATTTGTTGTCTAATTGAACATTATGAATAGGATTGCAGAGAGCGAACTGATCATCAATAGCCGCGGGGCGGTCTATCACTTAAACCTGAGACCCGAAGAACTGGCGGATACCATTATTACTGTGGGAGACCCAGACCGGGTTGGGGCAGTGAGCAAACATTTTGACCAGATAGAACACCAGTTTCAACACCGAGAGTTTATTACCCATACCGGTAGAATTGGCCAAAAAAGAATCTCGGTGGTTTCAACAGGGATTGGTACAGACAATATTGACATTGTGTTAAACGAATTAGACGCACTAGCCAATATTGACTTCAACAGTAGAACCATCAACCCTACTCTAAAAGCATTGACTATTGTCCGTTTTGGTACATCTGGATCATTGCAAGCCGATATTCCAGTAGATAGTTTTGTAGCAAGTACACATGGTTTGGGTATTGACAACTTGCTCAACTTTTATAGACATGATAATAACGAGGAAGAAAAATACATACTTAGAGAATTTGTAACCCATACCCAATTAGATTCTAAAACAGCGTCTCCTTATATTGCTTCTGCAGGAACTTCTGTTTTAAAACATTTTGTGGATGGATACCATCAAGGCATTACCATTACCTCTCCCGGATTCTATGGTCCTCAAGGCAGGGTCTTGCGTTTAGGTTTGAGTAATCCAGACCTGATTGACCAATTTAGTACCTTCCGTTATGGCAACCATCGCATCAGTAATTTTGAGATGGAAACAAGTGCCATCTATGGTTTGGGCCGATTATTGGGTCACCATTGCTTGAGCTTGAATGCCATTGTAGCCAATCGTGTTAAAAAAGAATTTAGCAAGGATGGCGGAGCTGCCGTAGAACAATTAATCACTAAAAGCTTGGGCATTTTGTCCAGTATTTAATACGCCCATGTCTATTGTATTTTATAAATACCAAGGAACAGGAAATGATTTTGTCATCATTGACAATCGTGACGCCACGGTGCAATTAAGCACAGAACAAGTAAAGCAAATCTGTGATAGACGCTTTGGCGTTGGCGCCGATGGTTTAATGTTGCTCAACAGTTTGGAGGGCTATGATTTTGAAATGGTCTATTATAATGCCGATGGCAAGGAAGGTAGTATGTGTGGCAATGGTGGCAGGTGTTTAACCCAATTTGCTTTTGACCAAGGTATTAAAAGAGATCACTATCATTTTCTAGCAACCGATGGTCCTCACGAAGCAGAAATGGGTAATAACCATTGGATTCATTTGAAGATGAAAGACGTGGATACCATTGAAGACTATCATGGTGACTATGTCTTGAATACAGGATCACCGCATTATGTGAAACAGGTAGATGCAGTAATGGAAGAGGATGTATTCAAAGTAGGAAAAGACATTAGGTATAGCAAGGACTTTGAAGAACAAGGGGTCAACGTGAATTTTGTAGAAGACGATGGTCAGCGTTTGATTGTCAGAACCTATGAACGTGGCGTTGAGGATGAGACCTTAAGTTGTGGCACCGGTGTAACAGCTTCTGCCCTTGTCTTTGCGCACAATGACAATGGTTTTAACCGTATTGAAATCAGCACCAAGGGCGGAAACTTGGCAGTTGAATTTGACAAGACAGGAGAAAACGAATTTAGAAATATCTGGCTTTGTGGCCCGGCTACTTTTGTATTCAAAGGCAGTCTTGATTTAAAGAAAGATTAATCTAAGTCAAGGATGGAATAGGTAATTTTGCACATATTTTTCATTTTATACTTGCCAGCCCATGATACAGTATTTTAAAAATGTAGACGGAATAACAGTAGAGATTGATCGTCCGGACATGGGTGTTTGGGTAAACTTAGTGCCTCCATTTAAAGATGAGGAATTTGTAGAATTGAGTGAAGACTTTGAAATTCCTATTGAATTTTTAAGAGACTCTCTAGACATTGACGAAAGACCAAGGTATGAAGTAGAGGACAATGTTAAGTTCTTAGTTATCAAGACCCCTACTGAGAACAATAGTTTCAATGATAGTGATGCCTTCTATATTACTATCCCCATCTGTATCATCCTCACCCATAATCAAATTGTTACCGTTAACAGTTTTGACAATGGGGCCATCAAGAAGTTTTTAAATAGTTTTCAGAAAAGCCAGCCTGATAAACGAAACATGATGGTTTTGAAAGTATTTGAAAAAGTAGTACAAAACTTCATGGAGTTTCTGAAAGAGATTAATCATCGTAGAAATCAATACGAGACAAGCTTATATGAAAGTAATAGCAATGAAGATTTGTTGAATTTAATGAGGATTCAAAAGAGTTTGGTTTACTTTATCACTTCACTCCGCACAAATGAAATGTTGATGATGAAATTGGAAAGAACCAATTTCTTGAGTTTGAATGAAGAAGAAAGAGAATTTTTGAGTGACTTAATTGTAGACACTTCTCAGGCCTTGGAAATGGCCAATATCTATACCAATATTCTAACTAGTACTTTGGATGCATTTGCTTCAGTGATTAGCAATAATCTGAACAATGTGATGAAAAGGCTTACCTCTATTACCATTATCATTTCTTTGCCCACCATGGTTTCGGGTATTTATGGTATGAATGTAACTATCCCCGGTGGTCAATCTCCACATGCATTTTATATTCCAATTATCTTGTCGCTTTCTTTATCAGTGATTATTAGCTGGTATTTCATGAAGAAAAAATGGTTTTAATATGGCACTTTTTAATGTTCGCGTATACGGGATTTTATTTGATGAACAGCAAAGACTGCTGGTGAGTGATGAATTTATCAGGGGCAATTATTTTACCAAATTACCTGGCGGAGGACTAGAAATTGGTGAAGGCACCAGAGATTGTTTGAAGCGTGAGTTTATGGAAGAAACTGGTTTAGACGTAACCGTTGGAGATCATTTGTATACCACCGATTTCTTCCAAATTTCAGC
>CAIZMD010000078.1 GCA_903933995.1 uncultured Bacteroidota bacterium | reverse complement strand
CCTGCACATTAAATGCACTTTGTTTTATCATTTTTGGGCATAACCTGCACCATATCAATATCTTGAAAGAGAGATACCTGTAAGGGAGTGAAGAGTGAAGAATGAAGAGTGAAGAGTGAAGAGTGTGTCCGTGCCTAAATAGCGTTGACCGTTTTTAATTGTGATTTATTTTTAATATCTAGGTTGTTTAGAATATTAATTTCATTGGAAGTGAAGGGGGCTTTAGGGCTACCATTCGCTTCCTTTGTTTTTTTAGTAAAACAATGATACTCATTTTCAAACATAATAGGAGCTTTCCTTTTTAACGCACTATGTGGCTTGTCCGAGTTATAAAGGAGAACACTTCGGTCAACTTCTTTTGATAATTGTTCAAAGTGTTTGATATCTCTATGGATGAGGTAGTTATTTTTGATTACTCCATTTATCCGTTCAGCTTTCCCATTTTCCCAGGCATATTCACACATGCTGTTCTTGATTTGATAGTGTGCAGTTAGCTTTAGAAAATCTTTATCATAGTACTGTCCTCCTCCATCAGAATGGAATATTAATCCCTCTAAGTTATCCTCAGAACGTAGGCTCAATGCCATTTTAAGTGCTGGCAACGTTGTAGTTTCTGTAGATAAACTTCTAGAGCAGTAATGACCTACAATTCTTCTAGAATATGCGTCTATGATAAAGGTTAAGTAGTAGAACTTATTATTCAAATCAAAGTAGGTGATATCACTTTGCCAAAGCTGATTAATTGAACTTAGTTGAAGGTTCTCAGTTAGATTGTCAAATCTTACAACACCACTGCTATCAGTGGTTCTTCGCCAATTTTTAACTCTTGCCACCATTAAATTTTCTTCTCTACAAAAAGACTCAAAAGCATCTCTACCCATAGAGGTGGGTTGCAGTTTATAATACATGTCTCTACAGCCCATTGTAGGATGTTGCTGCCTTAACTGATGAATGATCAGTAAGAGTTGCTTTTGTTCAGATTGCGTCTTGATTCTACGCTCCAACCATTGGTGATACCCTTGCTTACTAATACCAATACACATGTACAATTGATTTAAGCTAAAGGAGTATTGTTCTCGGTTGTTCCAGATGTGCCAAATGGTGTAGAGGAAAATTTTTTTTTAATGTCAACCCCGTATTGTTCTTCGGCAATCTCTATCATCTTATCCTTAAAGTCAATAAGGATCTGTTTCTGACCAACAATACGTTCCAGATCAGCTACCCGTTTCTTGAGTGCCAGAAGCTCTTGTGTATCACTTTGAGTCTCAACAATGAGGCGTTCTTGTTTCTTGGCCATACTCCCAAATTTATGAATCCAGCGGTAAATTGTCGCATAACTTACCTGGTACTGGTGCTTGATCTGACTGATGGAGATTGCTCCTGACTCAATCTCTCTGACTTTAATAACCTTAAAATTCTTACTAAAGTGACGCGCTTTACGCTCTTGAAGGGTTAATTCAAATTCTGTTCTTGTTGCCATTTTTGCAGTTTTAATGGTCAACTTATTTCAGGCATTGACAATGAGTAGTTTAAAATAAATGAGTTGTTACTTCATACTGATTTTAAAACTGTGGTTACCAGTTGCCTTTAGCGTTTTAGCAGTCAGTAAAATTCTAGTTACTAATTTCCCATCCCATTTTGTTTTAAAACTTTTGTACTCCATTCCTTCTGTAGAAGTTAATTCTGAACTGGCTGTCCACTGTTTGGCATCATAGTTTAATTCAAGTTGAGTGTTGCCATTACCTTTTAATAGAATAACGCCTGGCTTGGTTAGATCCACTTCAGCAATAGTCATAAATACCTGCTGTAAAGAAGCTAGTTTATTTTCTAGCTGATAGTTATCTGATAGAAGTATTTGCTCTTTGCTTCTATCAAGTTGAATACTCCGCTCCCATTTTTTTATACCGGCTTCTTTGGGATAAGCTGCAGCAAGATCCATCTTCAATTGTGCTTGTTGATCATTGATGGTAGAAACAACAGATGTTGCTTCAAATTCTCTACCTGCACTTTGTCCAAATCCATTGATGATGGGCAGGTTATGGTATTCAGACCTAGTAAACCACAATTCATATCGTTTACTAGAAAAAGTTCTAGCTGTGTAATTTCCTCTACCAGCGTCTACAATCATGGGTTGTCCATTGGCATACACAATAAAGTCTCCAACATCATTGTGGTTATGACTTTCAGCATTGTGACCACCATGAGTTGCCAAGTACAAACCCTTGTTAGTTCTAGCAGTCATCACTTGAATATCACTCACCCAAGCATCTTTCACAGGTTTGTATTCAGATCCTCCTTTGATGGTTGAAATGGTTAACAAATTCTGCACCCTTCTCATGCGTTGAAAACCAGTTACACCAGTATTGGGAAATTGCTGAAAAGACCATGCCCCAAGAGATTCCAACTGTTTGTCAGCTATTGCTGTTCCAAAACGATAAAGCATTAATCCATCTGGTTTAAGCACTGGATCAGCATCGGCAAAATTGGTAAAATAATAACCATCAATATGGGCTTTGTACACGTAGGCTGCCATTTTTTGAATCAAGGGTTGATCATATACTTGCAGCTTGGTAGATTGTTGCAAGAGTTCCAAACAATCATACACAGAGCCACCTGCGGCAAACCAATAACTTGGACCTTCATCACATCCTCCATCTTCACCCAATCCGTTGAGGTATCTATCTAAGCCACTGATAGAAGCATATAACATTTGGGCTCTTTTATCTGCTTGTTTTTCTAACAACAAATTACTTAGCATCCAATTAGACATGATCCATGGATTCCAATTATTGACTGCTTTTGTTTTACTCATCCAGTTATAACGGTCTCCCCTTGTTAACATGGGTTCAAAAAATCGCTGATTGGTTTCATAATAAATTCTTTTGCGAATTAGCGGATTGATCTTGTCTAATTTGGGTCCCGTAAAATAGTCGGCCAAAGCCAATACGGATGCAGTTTCTGCAGCAAACAAATCAACTTCGGGATTTTCCACATCGGGCAAACCAGTTCTTCCAATATGAGCAGGCACTCCCCAAAAACTTTCTTCACAAATAGACCAAACCCCATTCAAAATGGCTTCTGTAAATCGGCCCTGATCTTCCATGCTTTCTGCCAAAATGAGTTCAGTAAGCACATTCCTTTTGGCAAAGCTGATGCCGCTATGACGTTCTCTATCGCCCGAGCGAACAAAATCTAAAGCAATGGTTGCCGTGATGGGTTCAAATTTGAATTTTAATCCTGCTTCTCCAGCTTTAATGGTTTGTTTGATAACAGAGTCAGGCACTGCATTTTTCCAAGCTGCTACCGTTTGAGGATAGGGCTTAAATGATTCCTTTGCTATCAACGCTGCTTTTACCTGCTCTGCACTAAAATGACCAGTGAGAATATTACGTTGTGTTACTTGCGCAAAACAAACATTGGATATAATCAATACTGCTAAAAAGAACAATTGTTTCATGGACTAAAATTGTTCCCTAATGTAATTAAAAATGCCACTCATTTGAGTGGCATTTATGCTATCGTTATAGTAGAAAGCTATTTTTCTGATGGATTCTTCTTACCTGCCAAGAGTTTTTCCAAAGCGGTTTCTAACCTGCGTTTGCGTGTCTCTTCTTTTTTGGCAGACTCAATCCAACTCACGTATTCTTTTTGATTGGTAAAAGACAGTGAGGTATAAAAGGATTGGGCTTCTTTGTGTTTTAAAAACATGCTTCCCAATTCAGCCGGAGGAACTACCAGTCTTTTCTCAAAATCAATCCCATTGGATTCTGTTGACTTGATATCAGAAAAACTGCGATCCTTATTTGGAATGGTTTCTAATTTTTTGAATCTGATGGCACTCCAAACATTATCAACCGCTACTTGTCTTACAGATTCATAGCCATTTTTAATGAGCAAATCCCAGCTACAATCTCTATTTAGATCACTTACAATCTTACTAGAGGTTTTGGGATAAGCCACCCATAATTTGGTTTCTGCACTTAATGCCGGGAACACTTCTTTCATTACATTGTTCAACTGTTGTTGACTCAATGCAAATACCAAGGCAAATTCTACTTTCTTGCTTTTCAGCAATGGAGTAACATTCTTGGCGTAGGTTAATTTGGCAAATTGCTTTTCGATGGATGAGGGGATACCTTGAATCAACAGGTTCTTCTCGTCTTTTAACTGTAACTTCTCAAACAAACTTTGATTAGACATGCCTAAAAGGAGATTTACGTGGAAAATAGAGGGCAAAGTTACAAAAAATCGGGCTAAATTCCCTCTTTACGGCGCTGTTTTCTTCTGTCGCGATGCTTTA
Source organism: uncultured Bacteroidota bacterium (assembly GCA_903933995.1). GTDB lineage: Bacteria > Bacteroidota > Bacteroidia > Chitinophagales > Chitinophagaceae > Sediminibacterium. The sequence continues at coordinate 632 of CAIZMD010000078.1, read as the reverse complement.
AAATAGGCACTTTGCTCTCAGTTCCCTTTAAGATTCGGCCAATATTTTTCTGGTGGGTTAATACTACCATCAGGGCTACCAATACAGCAAATACCCTGTAAAGGGTCTCTTTTTCATTGAAAATAAAGAGAATGAAGATCATAAAAGATACTCCAGCCAATATGGAACTAAGGGAAACAAAGCGGGTTAAATACAATACAATTAAAAAAACACCTACACAGCAAAGGGCTACCAAGGGTTGAATGGCCACAGCCATACCCAAAAGGGTTGCCACACCTTTACCACCTCTAAAATTGGCCCAGATGGGAAAAATATGCCCCAGCACAGAAGCCAGACCCAAACCAATCATAAAATTGGTCCGATCCCATTCGTTGAATAAATAGTAAGGCAATAAGATATACAATGATGTTGCTAATACACCTTTTAGTACATCTACCAACATTACAAAGGAACCCCATTTAGAGCCCAATACCCTGAAAGTATTGGTAGCACCGGCGTTGCCGCTACCGTATTCCCTGATGTCTATATTGAAGAAAGTCTTACTGACCCAAACAGCTGTTGGAATGGACCCGATCAAGTAAGCCAGAACAATGAGCAAAAATTCGTTCATTCGGGGGTGGTTTGAAGTTGTT
>CAIZMD010000077.1 GCA_903933995.1 uncultured Bacteroidota bacterium | reverse complement strand
TTCTGTTTTTCTAATTGATCCAGTCTTTCACGTGTAGCCTGTACCCTAAGACCATTGTATAATAGAATACTTGCGGTAACATTTGCAGTAAGGTTATTGCTACCTACATTACTTCTTTTGGTATCTCTACTGGGATCGGGAAATTTTTGGTTGATGCTGGTAATGGTCTCATTATCGTTAGCTGCAGCGGTAACGGTTGGAAGCCCTCCAGCCACACCAGCACTATTGTTGATGGTGCTAATGTCTAAGCTATTCTGAGCCAGTTGAATATCATAGCTATTTTTCAACGCCTGATTAATGGCGTCTGTTAGTGTAAGCCTTTGTTGAGAAAAGCCCTGAATGGCTAAAACGCTAAACAGGAACAGAAACAGTTTCTTCATGCTATGAAATTACCAATGGCCAAACAATGTCTCAAAAAAATTACAGCAACGGGTGATTAGCTCACCAAAGTACCCAAATCAGAACCTTCTACCACTTTTAAGAGATTGCCGGGTTCATTCATATTAAATACAATAATGGGTAGCTTATTTTCCATACAAAGGGTAAAAGCCGTCATATCCATCACTTTCAGGTTCTTGGCAATACACTCTTCATAGCTGATTTTGTCATAGCGAGTGGCAGTGGGGTCTTTCTCAGGATCGGCAGTATAAATTCCATTTACCCTGGTTCCTTTCAAAATTACATCGGCCTTCATCTCTACTGCGCGGAGCGATCCTGCCGTGTCTGTAGTAAAATAAGGATTACCCGTACCCGCACCAAAAATGACCACGCGGCCTTTTTCCAAGTGACGCAGGGCTTTTCTACGGATATAAGGTTCGGCTACTTGGTCCATTTGGATGGCAGATTGTAAACGGGTATAGACCCCAAATCGCTCCAGCATAGACTGCATGGCCATAGCATTAATGACAGTGGCCAACATACCCATATAATCGCCATGGGCACGTTCAATACCACTTTCTGCTTCATTCATTCCGCGATAAATATTTCCACCGCCAATTACAATAGCCACTTGAACACCTAAATCAGTCACGGATTTAATATCCATGGCATATTGTTCAATGATTTTGGGGTTAAAGGGATCGCCATTGCGTTGGTCGCCCAACAAGGCTTCTCCAGAAAGTTTTAGCAGAATGCGTTTGTACTTAGGAAGCATAGTTGCAGTTATTTATGCAAATAACCTTAATTTTTCACGAGCAACCAAAAGGAATAGGTCAATTAGCCTTGGTAATCAGCCAACCAAGCATGAAGTTCAAGATCATTTATTTGCTACTCTGGATAGTCTGGACTTGCCCATCCCTATGGGGGCAAGCAGTACCTATTGTTCATCAACCTATTGAAATTGCACTGGTCAGTGATACACAGGCACCATTGGGAATAGAAAAACTCTGGCACAAAAGCCATCAAAACAAACTGGCAACCAAAAAAATCTTTGAAGCAATAGGTTTGCAAAAGCCAACTGCCTTACTGATTTTGGGCGATGTGGTATCACTGGGTTCCCAAGAATCAAAGTGGAAAGAAATGGATCAATACTTGAGCCTACTTAGAAGTCAAGGCATTTCTATTGCTGCATTATTGGGTAATCATGATCTAATGTATTCCAGCTCAAAGGGTGAAGCCGCTTTTCTAAAGCGATTTCCGGATCAGGTCAATACCGGCTTTTATAAAGTCTATGACTCTATTGCCTTTCTCATGCTCAACTCCAACTTCAAGACCCTTAGCCAAGACCAACAAAACAAACAATTGGCCTATTATACCCAAACCCTTCAAGCTTTGGATGCGGATCCTGCCATAGTTTGTGTAGTGGTCTCTTGCCATCATTCACCCTATTCCAACAGCAGCGTTGTTGGGTCAAATCAAGCTGTTCAGCAAGCTTTTGTACCTGCTTATCTCTTATCCAAAAAAGCAAAGTTGTTTGTAACGGGTCATTCGCATCATTTTGAGCATTTCAAAAAAAATGGGAAAGACTTTCTGACGCTAGGGGGTGGAGGAGGTTTACACCAAACTTTGGTAAAATCCGAAAAAAGGATGCTATCAGAAAGCA
>CAIZMD010000076.1 GCA_903933995.1 uncultured Bacteroidota bacterium | reverse complement strand
TTGTTAAGGATACCATCATCAAATCAAAATATTACAGAAAAGGCGACCCTGTAAAAATAAATCTTGATAGCAAGGATAAAGATGCCTTATGGTCGGAGCAATCCATTGAATTACAACCAACAGAATGGGTAGTTTATAATTTTGAAAATGCAGATAATCAAAAACACACACTAACTATAAGGGCATTCACTGCTGCAAATGCTACACGGGTAATTTTATGGGTAAATAAGAAAAAAATAATAACCACTTTAACCAATAAAACGTTTTCTGAAGTATTGCAGGGCGATTTCAAATTAAAAAAAGGGGTTAATAAAGTGAAGGTAATTGTTGAATCAGGAGTGCTTCATTTGGATTGGATAAAATTTGATTAATGACTTGTATAGCTTTTTCATTTAAAGTAATTAAAATAGTATTAGCAGCATTTAAACCCATAACAAAAAGATGAAAAATTATTTTCTATTTGCAGCCATGCTATTTGGTTTTCAAGCAAATACCCAATATAAAAAACAGCCAAAGTTTAAAAATGAGCAAACAGTAACGCTAAGCAAAGTAGCTTTGCTTGATAAAATTAAAGGTGGTTGGGCGGGTAAAATGATTGGCGTTACCTATGGTGCACCGACAGAGTTTAGGGCACAGGGAAAAACCTTTGAAGATTCAATTAAATGGATACCTTCAGATGTTAAAGGTTCTTTATGGCAAGATGATATTTATGTGCAGCTTACTTTCATGGAAACCATGGATCAATTTGGTATTGATGCACCTGCCCAAAAATTTCAGGAACTCTTTGCCAAATCGGGTTATATGCTCTGGCATGCAAATGTACAGGGTCGAAAAAATTATTTTGATGGTATTTATCCGCCTCAATCCGGTAATCCTGACTTTAATCTTCATGCAGATGATATTGATTTTCAAATTGAATCTGATTATATAGGTTTCATTTGTCCGGGTATGCCACAATCGGCCAACAAAATAGCCGATAAAATTGGTCATATCATGAATTATGGTGATGGCGTGTATGGAGGATTTTTTGTTGCTGCTTTATATACAGCCGCCTATTTAGAAAGTGATATCAGTAAAGTAATTAACAAAGCATTGCTTTCCATTCCTGCAGAAAGTGACTATGCTAAAATAATAAATGATGTAATTATTTTACACAAGAATTATCCAGCTGATTGGCGCAAAGCTTGGATGGAATTGGAAAAAAAGTGGGGCAAGGTAAATATCTGTGAAGCAGGAAAAACATTTAATATTGATGCCAAACTCAATGGTGCATATATCATTATGGGATTGCTGTATGGTGGAGGTGATGTAAATAAAACAATGGAGATAACAACCCGTTGCGGACAGGATTCGGATTGCAATCCATCTAATGCTGTGGCCGTTTTGGGCATCATCAAAGGGTTCAGCAATTTGCCTTTATCTTACCAAGCTGCAGTTCTAGCTATGGGGGATTCCTTGTTTAATAATACTTCTTATTCGTTCAATAAAGCGGTAAAAAGTACAATGAAATATGCACAAGAGATGGTTGCAAACAATGGCGGAAATATTAGTGAAAATGATATCTCTATTAAAGTTCAATCTCCGGTAGCTGCCGCACTGGAAGACGCCTTTCCAAAATTGGTCTTTCACAAAAGGGTAAATGTATTTGCCATTCAGGGAAAAGATGCCTGGGTTACAACAGGAGCGTGGGCAGGCAGTATTAACAACAAATCAAAATTTAGCGGAAATGGAGGTGACGAAATCATTTTTTCTTTTGAAGGTACCGGTGTTTCAATTGAAGGTAATTGGGTAAAGGATGGTGGAATAGCCGCAGTTTTTGTTGATGGCAAGTTTAAGCGAAACATTGATTGCTATTTTGACTATGCAAAGCAAGAACATCGTGGCATAAATATTTTTCATATACTTAATCTTCCCGAAGGAAAACATACCATTAAGCTTATTGTAAAAGGTACTAAAAACCCTAAATCAACTGGTACGAATATTTATGTTTCAGAGGCTGTGATATATAAAACTGCTGCCAAAGCAAATGAAAATTATAGCTTTTATGTTCAATAAAATTAGTTGAGTTAGTAGGAAAAAAAAATAAAATAATAGTATGAATA
>CAIZMD010000075.1 GCA_903933995.1 uncultured Bacteroidota bacterium | reverse complement strand
TTGTTGGAAAAGACATTTTGAGTATCCCCAATCTTTTTTTCAATTCAAAGATTGTTCTGAATCTCACATATCTTAAACCCATGTTTTTTACTAGCTGTAAAGCGCTGTAAATAGTTTTCAATTTTTTCTAATCTAAGCTTAACAAATTTTCAACTATTCTTTCTGCAGTTTTTCCATCCCATAATGGAGGAATACCTCCCTTCTTCCAATTTCCAGAAAAAAGCTTTTCAAGTGTTGGCTTAATTGCCATCGGATCCGTTCCTATTAGTTCATTTGTACCAATAGTAACTGTCTCTGGCCTTTCAGTATTATCTCTCAATGTTATACAGGGAACTAGCATTACAGTAGTCTCTTCCGTAATTCCGCCACTATCCGTGATGACACATTTTGAATGATCAACCAAATAATTAAATTCCAGATAACTCATAGGATCAACCATAAATAAATTTGGTGCTTCTAAGCCAATAGAAACCAAATTTTTTGCAGTTCTTGGGTGAACAGGAAAAATAACCGGCAATCCTTTTGAAGCTTCAATAATTTCGTTCATCAAAACTTTTAATCCATTTTCGGCATCAACATTTGCTGGTCTATGAAGCGTTAAAACAAAATATTCTTTGTTTACTAATTTAGCCCTATCCCAAATTTCAGGTTTGATAAACCTATTTCTATTTGATAACAAAGTATCAATCATAGTATTTCCAACTAAAAAAATTCTTTCTTCCTCTACTCCAGATCTTATTAAACTTTCATTAGCGGTAATTGTTGTAGTAAAAAAGTAGTCAGAAATACTATCGGTAACAATTCTATTTATTTCTTCAGGCATTGTCATGTCACCACTTCGTATACCTGCTTCCACATGTGCCACTTTTATGCACAGTTTTTTTGCAACTATTGAACAAGCCATAGTTGAGGTTACATCACCAACTACTAAAACTAAATCAGTTGGATTATCTAAAAGTTCTTTTTCAAATCTAACCATAATGCTCGCCGTTTGTTCTGCTTGAGAACCTCCGCCGCTTTCTAAATTTGCATCAGGATGAGGAATACCTAATTGTTCAAAAAAGCTATCACTCATGTTCTTATCGTAGTGTTGTCCTGTGTGAATCAGGCGATATGAAATATTCTTACCTTCTGAAGATGCCTTTCTTATAGACGCAATCATTGGTGCAATTTTCATAAAATTTGGCCTAGCACCAGCCACTAATGTTACTTTCATACTAATCTATTTTTATCCAATTCTTTGTTTGTAAACTTTCAATTGCGGCAAAACTAGCTTTTGAAGTATTAACTATTTCATCAAATTTAATTAATGCTTCTCCTCCTGCTTGAACGGATTTAATTAATCTTTTGAATTGTTCTTTGTGTCCTTTATCTATTTTACCAGAAAAAGAACTAAAGCCATTAAAGCCAAATCCTTCCAGCTTTCTGAAATTATCAAGTATTAACACTCTGCCTTGAGTATAAACTTCAACTCTTTCCTTTGAATATGCCTTACTTCCATTTGAAAAATAGTTGATTACACCTTGTGACCCATTTTCAAACTTTAATGTAACTATTGCATTATCTGTGTTTTCGGAAGGATTTGTTCCTAAAGCACTCATCATAACTTCTTTTACTTGACTTCCTGTTAAGTAAATCATTAAATCAATAAAATGACAAGCTTCACCAACAATTCTTCCTCCTCCTATTTTCATATCTTGTACCCAAACATCTGCAGGAATGAATCCTGCATTCATTGTAGCAATAATATTCATAGCAGAAGGAGAACCTCCTAATAACTGTTTCATTTTTTGAACAAATGGAGAAAATCGTCTATTGAATCCAACGTTTAAGCAAACAGAATTGGGTGCTGATTTATATGAATCAATTACTTGATTTAATTCTGTCATGTTTAATGCTAGAGGTTTTTCAACAAAAACATTTTTTCCAGATTTCAAAGTTTCGGCTACCATATTTGCATGTTGATTATGCCTAGTTGTAATTAATACAAGATCAACATCACTATCCTTAATAATTTCTTTATAATCTGTTGTGGAAAAAGCAAAACCATATTTATTGGCTAAAGCCTTTGCAGTTAATCCCCCAGCGCTTGAAATATATTTATAATATGCTCCAGAACCTTTCAATGCTGGCATTACTGTCATCTTTGTAAAGTTACCTGAACCAATTATTCCAATTATGCCTTTAGATGGTTTAGAAGTTCTTTCATTGCCAGCCACAATTGTCAATGTTTCATTTGCAGTCCCTGGATATTCAAGGATAGAAGCAATAGAACCACCACCCATACTTCCATAAATCTGCTGGTAATCTTTTAACTCAACTCTTTCTGTAATTAAAGGTGTTACTCTTAACTGATTTTGAGAAATAGCATAGAGAACAGCTTCAAAATTTCTTTTTTCTGTCCATCTAACATAACCTAATGGATAATCTACGCCTCTTTGTTCATAGTCTTCATCATATCTACCAGGACCATATGAACAAGATACTTGAAAGGATAGCTCCTTTTTGAAAAAATCTCCCCTTTGAATATCTAAACCAATTACCCCAACTAAAATAATTCTACCTTTTTTTCTACTCATTCCTGCAGCCTGACTGATGACATCATTGCTTTTAGTGGACGCTGTTATTACAACAGCATCTGCACCAATCCCATTTGTCAAATCTTCCACAGTTTTAACAACATCGCAAGATGTTGAAACAAACGCTTTTACACCCCTAGAATTTGCTAATTCCACTTTTTTATTGTCAAAGTCAAATCCAATAACTTTACAACCATTAGCAATAAGCAAATCACAGGTTATTAAGCCAATTAAACCTAACCCAATAACTACTACAGTTTCACCCAAAGTTGGATTTGCTAATCTAATCCCTTGTAAGCCAATAGAACCAAGAACAGCAAATGCTGCTTCTTCATAAGAAACATTATCAGGTATACGAGCTACCAGGTTTTTGGGAACACAAACAATCTCAGCATGAGCTCCATTGCTTGCCACCCTATCACCTACACTAAATTCGCTGACCCCTTCACCTACAGCAATCACTTCACCCGCATTGCAATATCCCAAAGGCATTGGCTCATCTAATTTGTTGAACACTGCTTCTAGTGTTGGAAGTAACCCTTCAGTTTTAATTTTATCTAAAACTTGTTTTACTTTTTCAGGTTGCTGTCTTGCTTTTGCTATTAGATTACTTTTCCCAAATTCTACTAACATTCTTTCGGTGCCCAAACTAACTAAAGACCTATGTGTCTTAATTAAAACATACCCTTTTCTAACTAAAGGAGCTGGAATTTCCTCCAATATAGTATTACCTTTTTTTAAATCTTGTACAATCTGCTTCATTATCAAAAATATTTTATATGTTATATTACCATATTAATATAACTTGGTTAAAATGCTCAATCCTAGCTCATTAACGCTTTTTCAG
>CAIZMD010000074.1 GCA_903933995.1 uncultured Bacteroidota bacterium | reverse complement strand
GTAAGATGGTCCATGGTTGGATTTGACAGCACATCAAAACCCGGTGTTCAATATAAATTTTGGAATCCTACCACCTTACCTTCCTCTATTTCTGTTGCTCAGTGGTTAGCTTTAGATGGTTCCTCTGGAGACCCAACAGTAGCTTGGTTAAACCGTTTGGGTTTAAGACCTACTGAAGTTGCCAACTACCAAGCAGGACAAACCATAGATTGGGAAAAGCTAATTTACAATCAAAGTGCCATGCAACAGGATCACACTGTTAGCATTGCACAAAGAAAAGAAGATTTAAACTATTACTTTTCTGTAGGATATCTTGAATCTCAGGGTATTACCGTAGGTGATAAATACAAAACCTTCCGTACCAGATTTAGTCTAGAATCCAATATTGCCAAATATTTGACAGTTGGAACTAGTATCCAATTTGCTGAAAGAGATGAGAGTTCTGTATTAGTTGCTTTAAATGACATGATTAGAACCAGTCCTTATGGTTCTTATTATGCTGCTGATGGCAAAACATTAAGAGCTTCACCCAATGATGACCCGGGTAATAACCAACATCCTTTTTTAGGCAAAGAATACACTGATAGGATGTATAAATACGATAACTTATTTGGTCAGATATATGCTAAAGGCAAATTGCCTTATGGATTCTCATATTCCGTAACCTTCTCTCCTAGATATGAAACCTTACGAGAGTATAACCATCAATCTGCCAATAACCCTGTCTTAGCTACTAGAAAAGGGATTGTAGACAGAAGAAACCAAACCGTTTATTCATGGAACTTGGATAATCAGTTAAACTGGTCTGGTAAATTTGGCAAACATAGCATTGAAGCTACTTTCCTAGCCAATGCTGAAAAATTTCAGTCATGGAATACCAATATTCGTGCTGAGAATTTTGCACCCAATGACAACTTAAGCTTTAATAGTATTCAATCAGCTACCCTTCCAATTATCGCTACTTCTGATGACCAATATGAAACAGGTGATGCCTTGATGGGTAGGGTTAACTACAATTACAATCAGCGTTATTTCTTGACTTTAACTGCCAGAAGAGATGGATATTCTGCCTTTGGTCAAGAAAATCCAAGAGCAATATTCCCATCTGCTGCAGCTAGCTGGGTTATCAGCGAAGAGGGTTTTATGAAGAATACATCTAAGTGGTTGGATTACGCAAAAATCCGTTTGTCTTATGGTGAAAATGGTAACAGATCTATTGGTAGGTATGCAGCTTTATCAAACTTAGCTTCTGGAACCTATACCTATATTACAGGTGGCGGAGCACCCTATAGCGTAGGTTTTGTTCAGGCAAGTAACCTTTCAAATCCAGGTTTGAAATGGGAAAGAAACTCATCTATTAACTTAGGTTTGGATTATAGCATTATCAAAGGAAAAGTATCTGGTTCCATTGACTATTATACCAGAACCACCAAGGATTTGCTGGTTAATAGAACACTTCCTACTGTTACTGGATTCACCAGTATCCTAGCCAATTTGGGAGAGGTACAAAACAAGGGAATGGAATTTAGTTTCAATACTACCAATATCAAGAATAAGAACTTTGAATGGAGGTCTACTATTTCATTTTGGTGGAACGTCAACAAAATTATTCACTTGTATGGTGCAACACCAGATTATGATGCGAGTGGTAAACCAATTGGTTCTTCTGAGAAAGACGATATTGGAAACGGTTGGTTTATTGGTAAAAACATCAATTCTGTATTTGATTATACTATTACAGGTGTTTGGCAAAAAGGCGATGCAGTTGAAGCCGCCAAATTTGGATATAAGCCAGGTGATTTTCGTCTAAAAGACGCCAATGGTGATGGCAAATACACTATTGCTGATAAAGAATTCCAAGGTGCTACTACACCTGATTTTTCTTGGAACTTTAGAAACGAATTCAAGATTTACAAGAATTTTGACGTCTCTTTCACTTTGTACTCAAAAATTGGACAATTGAGCCAATTTAATGAAGCCAAGAATGTGGACCTGTTTTATGACCGTTCACAGTTTTACCAAAGGCCATATTGGACTCCTACTAATCCAATCAATGACTATGCAGCCATGATGTCTAATGCTGGTGGAGCTGTTACTTGGAATGTTTATAGAAAGTCAACATTTATCAGAATCAGTAACGTGAGCTTGGGTTATACGGTTCCAACTGAAGTTGCACGCAAATGGAAACTGGATGGTTTGAAAGCCTATGTAAACGTGGTGAATGCTGCGGTGTTCTCACAATGGAACTATTTTGATCCAGAAAACAAAGGACCTACACCATACACCATCAATTTTGGACTTAACCTGACTTTATAAGATAACCCAACATAAAAACAGAAGACATGAATTATAATAAAATTAAAATAGCCCTTCTGCTATCAGTTGTTGTTATCAGCACAACAACCCTGACTAGCTGTAATAAGGATTGGCTCAAACCCAAGCCTTTATCTATATATTCTCCAGAAAATACCTTGATAGATGTATCCGGTTTTAATGCTGCATTGGCAGCATGTAACCGTAATCTGAGAACTGAGTGGTACGGAGATGGTGCCCCAATTATTACTGAGCAGTTATTTTCAGAGGTATCAGTAGATGGTACAGATGACAAAACAGGACCAGCCCAAAACTTAGACCTACAAATTAAACCAGATGCCAATCTAAACTCTCCAGACTTTAACCGAATTGGTTGGTATTGGAATCAGGAATATGTGGGCATAAGAATGGCAAATACCATTATTTCTCGCCTTCCAGCCGCAACGGCCATTTCAGATGCAGACAAGAATATTTTGCTAGGAAAAGCCTATTTCTATAGGGCTTATGATTATTATCGCTTAACCAATCAGTTTGGCGATGTACCCTGCCCTACCAAGGAAGTAACTTCTGCAAAAGTTGATTTCAAAACGGTTAAAAGAGAAGTGATTTTGACTCAAATGAAAGCAGATTTGGATTTTGCTGTGAAATACGTTCCAATGACATCTGACAAGGGAGATGTAAATCGCGGTGCTTGTTATCACTTGCTAACAAAAATCAACTTGGCGCTTGGCTTGTTTGATGATGCCATTGCATCTGCAACAGCCGTAATTAATGCTGGTCCTTACAAACTAATGACCAACAGATTTGGAGTAGACGCAGGTATAGCAACAAAAAATGTTACTTGGGATTTGCATAGACCAGATAACAAATCTGCAGCAACCAATACAGAAGGTTTGTTTTTGGTAACTGATAGATTGGGTACTGCAAGCGCCTTTGTTAGTTCTATGTTAGAAGGGGGTACAGGTGGAACACCAGGCATGAGAATCATGCGTCAGGTTGCTCCAGGCGTGTCAATTGGAACTACCATTTTCACGCCCTCTGGCAAAGCAGGTTTAACCGCTTCTGGAGGTGTAGAAATTGATATTATGAATATCTATGGTCGTGGCATTGGAAGAGCAAGAAATACCTCTTATAGTTATTGGGAAATTTGGGATGATCCAAATGACCTAAGACACGATTCTACTTCAGGTAACTGGTTATATCCTGAAAACTTACGCTACAACAATCCTTCTTTAAAGGGTGTTGATACTGCCTATGGACTTCGCTTAAGATTAAGGGATCCCAAACAAGGGAATAAACTGCTTTGCGAAGACACTTTACGTAGGTGGTATCCTTGGCCTCATTACAAAGTATATGTTCCCGATTCAGAAAATTTTCCTATGCAAGGAGGTCACTCAGATTGGTATGTTTTCCGTTTAGCAGAAACATTTTTGCTAAGAGCAGAAGCTTATCTCTGGAAGGGAGACGCTGCTAGTGCTGCTGCTGATATCAATGCTGTAAGAACTAGGGCAAAATGCGCTCCTTATACTGCTGCCCAAGTAGATTTCAATACTTTACTCAATGAGCGCGCACGTGAATTGTATTGGGAAGAACCACGTAAGACTGAATTAACCAGAATGGCATTTATATTTGCAAAAACTGGAAAATCTTATAATGGCAAAACTTATACCCTTGCCAATTTCTCTACTTCCAACTTTATGGTAGACCGCATATTGGAAAAGAATATTTTCTATAAAAACAATTTTGTAACCATTCGGGGAGACCAATTCCGTATTAGTCAATACCACGCTTTGTGGCCTGTTCCACAGGGTGCAATCTTGGCAAACCCAGACGGAAGAATTAATCAAAATATTGGTTATAGTGGCTCTGAAGCTAATATTCCAGCAAGTGACAAGATCATTGATTAATTAAATTAGTCTAGCTAAATAAGTGATGCCACACCAAAAAGTGTGGCATCCTTTTTTTGAAGACCTTTCTGAACTAAATTGTGGTACCAAATATTATATACATGACGCTATTTTCAAAAAAATTGCTAGTTCCTGCTTTGCTATTTTTATCAGGAACCATCCAAGCCCAAAACAGTAATCAACCCAATGAAGAGTTGATTAAAACTTTTGACAAAGCCCTAGCAGGTGCTGCTGGACAGTACAAATACTTGAAATCTATTACGCCTGTAGACGTAATGCCAAAAACTTTCTATGCTACCAAAAAATTAGAAACCAGTAAAACAAGCTGGTGGACCAGTGGATTTTATCCTGGTTCCCTTTTTTATTTATATCAAGCTACCAAGGATACCGCTTTATATAATGAGGCCATTAGCCGTTTACGAATTTTAGAAAAAGAACAATTCAATAAGGGTACCCATGACCTTGGTTTCATGATGTTTTGCAGTTTTGGAAATGCCAATGCTATTCAGCATGATAAAAAATATGATGAGATTTTGATGAATAGTGCCAAGTCATTATCAACAAGATTCAACCCAACAGTAGGATGTATTAAATCTTGGGACCATGGCACATGGAAATTCCCCGTGATCATAGACAATATGATGAACTTGGAACTGCTTTTTTGGGCCACCAAATATTCCGGAGATAGTAGTTATTATAAAATAGCTGTTACCCATGCAAATACTACTATAAAAAACCATTATAGATCTGATTTTAGTTCTTTTCACGTGATTGATTATAATCCTGATAATGGTTCAGTGCATGAAAAGAAAACAGCACAGGGCTACGCCGATGCTTCTGCTTGGGCAAGAGGTCAGGCTTGGGGACTCTATGGTTACACGGTTATGTATCGGGCCACCAAAGACAAAAAATACTTGGTTCAAGCCAATAAAATAGCCCATTTTATTATTGACCACCCAAGACTACCATCAGATAAAGTTCCTTATTGGGATTATGATACACCAGATATTCCAGCAACCTACAGAGATGCTTCAGCTGGGTCTATTGCAGCATCTGCTTTACTAGAATTAAGCAAATATGCGGATGCAAAAAACAGTAGTCTCTATTTTAAGACTGCAGAGAAAATCTTGACAGCCTTATCCACTCCTACTTACACTGCAAAGCCTGGAGAAAATGGTGGTTTTATTTTAAAACACAGCGTAGGTCATTGGCCTGCCAACTCAGAAGTTGATGTACCACTTACTTATGCTGACTACTATTATATAGAAGGGATGATGCGTTACAAAGCAATGAAAAATAAATAATAGATGCTTGATTCATGAAATTAGTAGTACAGATATGTAGCATCCTTTTATTCTTCCTTGCAGAAAATGTATGTAGTCAAACTAACCAGCAGCTAATGCCCAAAAACATGGATCTATACCTGCTCATTGGCCAGTCCAATATGGCAGGCAGGGGTAATATTGAAGCAAATGATGCCACTCAAGGAAATGAACGGCTTTGGATGCTTACCAAACAGGGGGATTGGTTACCTGCCAAACATCCTTTGCATTTTGACAAACCCAATATGGTAGGCGTTGGACCAGGTCTTGCTTTTGGAATAGACATGTTGAACACTGGTGGCTCCCCTATTGGCTTAATTCCTTGCGCAGTGGGTGGTAGTGCTATTAGCAGTTGGCAAGCTGGTGGCTATGATGTAGCTACTAAAACTCATCCCTTTGACGATGCAGTAATACAACTAAAAAAAGCCCTAGCATCTGGTCAATTAAAAGGGATAATTTGGCATCAAGGTGAAGCAGATAGTTCTCCAGAAAAAAGAAAAGATTATTTAGCTAAACTAGCTACCATGATTAGTACATGGAGAAACTTAGTAAATAATCCTAACCTACCATTTGTTGCTGGAGAAATAGGGGCATTCAATGAGGTACACCAAGCATTCAATTTGGAATTAAATAAGTTACCAAACTTAGTAACTAAAACGGCCGTAGCTTCCTCTAAAGGATTAATGGATAAAGGAGATCATTTACATTTTGATGCGGTTTCTGCTAACGAATTAGGTAAAAGGTTTGCCATAAAAATGAAACAATTGCAAGAACAATAAAACCTATTTGATGAAATCTTTAATAGCCATGGAACAGACCTGGAGATGGTTTGGCCCCAATGATCCAGTTAGCTTGCAAGACGTAAAACAAACAGGTGCTACTGGTATAGTTTCTGCACTGCATCATATACCACATGGGGAGGTTTGGGAATTAGATCAGATTCTAGAGAGAAAAGCCATTATTGAAAAAATGGGCCTTAGCTGGTCCGTTGTAGAAAGCATTACGGTGCATGAATCCATTAAAACCAGAACAGG
>CAIZMD010000073.1 GCA_903933995.1 uncultured Bacteroidota bacterium | reverse complement strand
GAGAAGCAACCTTAAAAGCGTATAACCACTTGGGACGTGAAACCCTGAACAGGGGCGGCACTCCCAGTTTATTTAGCTAATAAAAAAGCTCCCCGATAAATCAGGGAGCTTTTTTTATGATCATTAGAATGGTTATGGTGCAACCAGTCTAAATCCGTTTCCGTGAATGTTTACAATTTCAATATCGGTATCGTCTTTTAGGTATTTGCGCAATTTGGCAATATACACATCCATACTTCTACCATTGAAATAAGTATCGCTACCCCAGATTTTTTTCAGTGCTCTTTCTCTTGGCAATAAATCGTTTTTGTGTTCGGCCAGCATCTTCAACAATTCATTCTCTTTTGGAGAAAGTGTTTGGGTGGTACCATCGTGTTTTAGTTCACGCAATTTGGGATTGAAATGGTATTTACCCATATCAAATTCCTGATTGTCACTGATTTTATTGTCTTCTTCATTGCGCTTTAAAATGGCTTTGATTTTCAACAACAATACTTCAGAGTCAAAGGGCTTGGTAATATAATCATCAGCTCCCAATTTGTATCCTTGAATAATATCATCCTTCATGGTTTTAGCACTTAGGAAAAACAAGGGTATATCTGGATCCACATCTCGGATTTCTTCTGCTAGTTTGAATCCATCCATATTGGGCATCATCACGTCTAGCAAACAGATATCAAATTTTTCACGCTGAAAAGCTGCCAAACCTAAACGGCCATCTCTTTCCAGTGTTACGTCATAATCATTTAACTCCAAATAATTCTTGAGCACCATACCAAGGTTGGTATCGTCTTCGCACAAGAGAATTTTACTTTTTTTGTCTTCCATAACAAATTATTTATACTCAAATAAAGATAAAACAAACCCATTTTACTGCCAATTCAGCGCAATCTTTTGTTAAAACGGTTTTATCGCGCAGCATTTTATAAGCTTCTATAGCAAGTTCCGCTTAATTGTTGGCATTCTAACTATTAGTTTCTACAGTACCAGCAGGTTCTGACAGATTAACGCGCTAAAGATGGTTTTGATTTTGCCGTTGAGCTTTACGGCCATGGATTTGTCAAATTCCTGAATGGCGGTAATCTCAATTTGTGATCCCAATTGCAGGTCAACCGAGTTCAAATAAGTGAGAAAAGAAGCGTCATTGTTTAAGACGCCACTGAGCTGGTATTTTTTACCAGACTGGCAAAGACTTAAGGGGGTAGCCTTGAGTTGTGGGAGTCTTCCGTGACTATCTGGTATGGGTTCTCCATGTGGGTCAAATTTGGGATAACCCAACATTTCGTCTACCCTGTTAAAAAACAAGTCACTTTGTAAGTGTTCAATTTGTTCGGCAATATCGTGCACTTCTTCCCATCCCAAACCCATCACGTCTTTTAAAAACAATTCTGTTAAGCGATGTTTTCTTAAAATTAGCAGCGCTTGCTTTCTTCCCTTCTCCGTTAATTCTATGGATTTGTACTTCTCGTATTTGATTAATTTTTTCTCGGATAGGTTTTTGACCATGCTATTTACCGTAGGCATTTTAATGTCTAACAAAGCGGCAATCCTTTTTACAGAAATGCTTTCTCCGTTTTGAGATAGCCTGTGTAAGGCTTTCAGGTAATTTTCCTCGGTTAAGGTCATGTTACAAATCTAAACTAATTGATTCTCAATGAGAAAATAAAAAATGTTAGACTAGTCTAACATTTATATTATGTTTGTAGAACAATATTGTATGAAGTGCCGTTTTTACATATGGTTAGTTTTTGTTTTTTTGCTTTCTCAGGCAATACCTACTTATGCCCAACATACCAATCAGTTTCTAGATACCATTATTAGAAAACCGATACCCAGTAACATAGAAAAATTATTAGAAGGAGAATCAGAAGAAGTGGTGGTTACCGGATTATCCAGAGCTGGATTTCAGAAAGAAAACCCCATTACTATTCAAGCCATCTCTTCCAAAACAATTGACAGAACCATTGCTTCTAATATCATGGACCAATTGAGTCTGCATAGTCCAGGTGTATCAGTTTTGAAAACGGGGCCCAATATTTCAAAACCCTTTATTCGCGGTTTGGGTTATCATAGGGTCTTAACCCTCTATGATGGAATAAGGCAAGAAGGACAACAATGGGGAGATGAACACGGGTTGGAAGTGGATGGATTTCAAATTCATCGAGCTGAAATTATTAAGGGTCCCGCCAGTTTACTTTTTGGTTCTGATGCAATTGCAGGTGTAGTGAGTTTGATTCCTTATTTACCCAAGCTTGATCAGGGACAGATAGAAGGAAGGGTATTAACCGAATACCAGTCTAATAATGGTTTGTGGGCCAGTGGTGTTAGATTGGGGCAACGTAGCAAAAATTGGTTATGGCAGGCATCCGCGTCTAAAAGGATAGCTTGTAATTACAGCAATGCCATAGATGGGAAAGTCTATTTAACAGGATTTCAAGAGACCAATCTTGGGTTTCAAACGGGTTATTATTCTAAGAAAGGATCTAGTCTTTTAAGCGCTAATTACTATGATAATTTGCAAGCCATTCCCGATGGTAGTAGGGACTCGGCAAGCAGACAATTTACCAAACAAGTGTTGGATGGACAATTGGACGATGTTAAAAACAGACCCTTGGTTTCAGAAAACGAATTAAATGGCTATGCACTATCGGGGTTGGTTCAAAGCATTAAGCATTATAGAGTCTATAGCAAACATCAGTATCAGTTTGGAAAAATTGATCTAGATGCGTTGGTTGGGTTTCAACAAAATAACCGCAAAGAATTTACGCATCCTGCATGGCCAGATCAAGCAGGTTTGTCCTTACAAT
>CAIZMD010000072.1 GCA_903933995.1 uncultured Bacteroidota bacterium | reverse complement strand
CCAAATCCTAGCAATTGTCTAATCCGCAGTCTGAAAACCTGGAATTCATTGAAGATTCAGTGCATCTTGAAGTAGTTCTAAACTAAAAATCCAGAATTTCAGGGCTTTCAGATATTTTTGCGGCATGTTAGTATTAGACGGTAAACTGGTATCGGCTTCTGTAAAAGAAAGTCTGAAGGCTGAAACAACAGCATTATTAGAAAAAGGACATCGCGCACCGCATTTGGCCGCCATCTTGGTGGGAACCAACGGTGCTAGTGAAACCTATGTAGCTTCAAAGGTTAAAAACTGTGAAGACATTGGATTTGTCTCCAGTTTGGTGCGCTTGGACGAAAACGTAGACGAAGCTACCCTACTTTCAACCATTGCCCAGCTCAATGCAGACAATGGCGTAGATGGCATTTTGGTACAATTGCCCTTACCTAAGCAAATCAACGAACACAAAGTAATTGAAGCCATTGATCCAAGTAAAGACGTGGATGGGTTTCATCCTTCTAGTGCCGGAAAACTGATGCAGGGTTTACCTAGTTTCATTCCTGCAACACCTTATGGAATCATGCTCATGCTAGAATTCTTTAACCTACCTACCAAGGGCAAACACGCTGTTGTCATTGGTAGAAGTAATATAGTAGGCAGACCCATGAGTATCTTGCTGAGCAGCAATATTCCAGGTGGTAATTGCACGGTAACGGTTTGTCATTCGCACACACCAAATTTAAAAGAAATTTGCCTGCAGGCCGATATACTAGTAGCAGCATTGGGCCGTCCAGAATTTGTAAAAGCAGATATGGTAAAACCTGGAGCAGTAGTAATTGATGTGGGCATTACCCGCGTTGATGACCCTACTGCCAAAAAAGGATTTAGAATCAAGGGCGATGTGGCTTACGCCGAAGTAGCTCCATTAACATCTGCTATCACACCTGTACCCGGTGGAGTTGGCTTGATGACCATTGCAGGATTACTCAAGAATACTTTACAAGCATACAAAACCAATAACGGCATAGCCTAAGCAATACTCATGCAAATAACTACCACATCATTACCTGTGATGGAAGCTTTTTATACCCTACAGGGCGAGGGCTATCATCAAGGAAGGGCCGCTTATTTTATCCGCTTGGGCGGATGCGATGTGGGCTGTGTATGGTGCGATGTAAAAGATAGTTGGGATGCAGAGAAGCATCCAAAAATTACTATTGACACTATAGTTGCAGAAGCCTGTAAATACCCTGGAAGACTAGCAGTCATTACTGGTGGCGAACCCCTGTTGCACAATTTGGATGAACTAACAAAAGCCTTACAGGACAAGGGTTTTGAAACCAATATAGAAACCTCAGGTTCTTCTATCATGAGTGGCAATTGGGATTGGATCTGTTTGTCTCCCAAAAAATTCAAAGCCCCTGTTCCAGCAAACTTAACCCTGGCGCATGAACTAAAAGTGGTTGTCTTTAATAAGCACGATTTTGAGTGGGCAGAATTGCATGCAGCGCAAGTAAATGCCAATTGCAAATTGTACCTGCAACCAGAGTGGGATAAAGCCGCAGAAATCACCCCCTTGATTGTAGACTATATTAAAGCCCATCCCCAATGGGAATTGAGTTTACAAACCCATAAGTACATCAACGTACCCTAGATTCCATTCCAATTTTAACAAACAGCTTTGTTGAATTTGGCGGAACTTTCAAGCATTATAGTTGAACCATGCAGAAAATTTCAGCCCTCGCTTTTTTAGTATTGGTAGGTCTATGGGCCAGTGCTCAATCTTACAATCCTGATAAGGTTAAACCCAAGGCATTGGATCAATATGACCAAGCAGTAGAATATTTAAAAGCGGGTGAAGTCAAAGAAGCCATACCTGTATTGCAAAACTGTCTTGTCATAGACAGCAATTTTGTAGACGCATATTTATCTTTAGCAGCGGCTTATGGACAATTAAAACAATATGCAGCTAGTATCAAACTCTATGAGAAAGCGCGTTCTAAAGACAGTCTCTATTTTAAAGTTTACCAATTACCCTATAGCATTAATTTGGCCGGTGCCGGGCGTTTTCAAGACGCGCTTGCACAGGTAGAAAATTTTATACTATTACCCAACTTGGGCGATAGAAGTAAGAAAGCGGCTCAGTACCGCAAACGCTGTTATAGCTTTGCTTTGGACTATGCCAGCAAACATCCAGACCAAGACAAATACCAATTTCTACCCATCAATTTAGGAGACAATGTAAACTCTCCTTTTGCAGAATATTATCCCAATGTTACAGTAACGGATAGCTTGCTCATTTATACCCGCGCCGGTGATCACCAGCGTGAAGATTTTATGGAAAGCAAATTTGATGGTCGCAGATTTGGTAT
>CAIZMD010000071.1 GCA_903933995.1 uncultured Bacteroidota bacterium | reverse complement strand
CAACAGATTGGAATCTTGCGGACTACAAAAATAATTATTGGATTACACCGGGTGTATTGCAACAGAACCACTTTGGTTTGAATGGAGCCGGGCAAAATGCCGGAAGGGACGAAAACAATCCTTATTTTGACAGCTATGAAAAAATCAATAAAATTTCCCGTGATATCTTTACAGCTGATGTAACCATGAGTTATCAATTAACTGACTGGTTGAAAGCTACGGTGAGAACAGGTGTTGATTTTTACAAAGAAATTGGAGAAGTAAAACTTTCTAAAGGTTCTGTTTTATTTACTGGCGGAGTACCTGTGCCGGGTAATGGCGGTGTGTGGAATGGCAGACTATTTGGTAGTTATAATCTGGGACAAAATACGGGTAACAGTATTAACTCTGATTTTTTATTAAGCGGGGATAAGAAAATTACAAAAGATTTTGCTGTTGAATATCTTGCTGGTGGAACAGTATTCTTTAAGAGAGATAATAATATTAATGGTGGTACCAATAATGGTATTTCTGTTCCTGGTTTTTTCTCTCTGGCAGCATCGGTAGGTCCTGCACAAGTAGGCCAAAGCACTGCAGCACAACAGGTAAATTCTATATTTGGCCGTGTAGGTGTTTCCTGGAAAAAACTGGCATTTGTAGAAGCAACCGGCCGTAATGACTGGAGTTCAACATTAGCTGCAGCCCAACGTTCCTATTTTTATCCATCTGTAGCAGGTAGTTTTATCGTTTCGGAATTGTTGCCAAACACAAAAAGTTGGCTCGATTTATTTAAGTTGAGAAGCTCCTGGACAATGTCAAAAAGGCCTGCTTCTATTTATGAAATTAATAGCAGTTATTCTATTAGTGCTGCTACATGGGGTACGCTTAATGGAGCAGGGGTACCCGGTAATTTATATTCCCCAACCATTGCCCCAACAAGTTCAGAAACTTATGAGCAGGGTTTACAGGCTATGTTTCTGAAAAACCGTTTAATGATTGATGTTTCCCACTATACTAAAAGAGTATTTGATCAGATTACAACAGTAGGTTTATCACAAGCTTCTGGTTATGGCGGACTTGTTACTAATTCTCAAGAGGAAATAACAAGACGTGGCTGGGAGGTTGTGTTGAATGGTACTGCCATTAAAAATAAAAATTGGCAACTGGATTTGGGTATTAACTGGAGTACTTTTGCCAGTTACTATACCAAATTAGATCCAAAATATTCTGCCGTAAAACCATGGGTAAAAGTTGGGGAACGTGCGGATCATTTTATCAGCAGAGATTTTTTGCGTGATCCCTCCGGGAATATTGTACACAATGGAAGTGGCAGACCAATTGTGCACGGGTATGATGTATTATTTGGATACCGGGATCCAAAATTTATTTGGGGCTCCAATGCCAATTTAAGGTATAAAAACTTTAGTTTATTTATATCTGTTGATGGAGTAAACGGAGGATTGGCCAATACAAGAACGGAAAGTTATATGTGGCAGTCAGGAGTTCATCCGGATGGTATTTCACCTGAAAGGGCATTGGATGTTGCTACACCAGGTTCCAATAACTATCTTGGCCAGGGTGTAAAAGTGGCATCAGGCACCGCTACTTTTGATGCTTTCGGAAATATATTAACTGATACCCGGAAATTTACAGCAAATGATGTAAAAACCACCTATAAGAATTACATGTTCGACTTGCACAATAGCAGTGCCTGGGGTGGTAATGGAAGTAAAGCAGATACTTATTCCAGAACTTTCTGGAAACTGCGTGAAATATCTTTAACCTACCAGTTGCCAACCAAATTATTGCACAAGGTTGCTAAAGCTGCCTCCGTAAGTTTTATAGGTCAAAATGTTTTGTTGAAAGCAAAACAATTTAAATATTCTGATCCTGATGGAGGTACTGAAGATTTTACAGATCCATCAGTAAGATACCTAGGAGTTAACATTAAGTTTACATTTTAATTAAACACATCATGAAAAATTTCAAATATATATTTCTAGCGGTATTCTTACTTGCAATAGTAAGTTCATGTACCAAAAAATTTGATGAATTAAATACCAACCCGGATGTGCCAACATCTGTATCACCAGATTTATTGGCTACCCAGGTATTGAGAGGCACTTTTCGTTTTTGGAACCCTAATCCAACGGATTGGGGTACTGCTCAGTTATTTGCTAAACATTGTACAAATGTATCTGCAGGTGGCAATCCTTACCAATATTATGGTTCGTATTATCCTTATGGAGGTTTTGGATGGTTTCAGAACTTAACCAGTACTAAAAGAATGGTTGAATTTGCAAAAGGAAACCCGGCACTTCCTTCTTATGAGGGATTAGCATTATTTCTGAAGGCATATTGGGGCTATTACACAACATTAGACATGGGCGATATTCCTTATGCTGAGGCAGGAAAAGCAGAAGATGGAATAAGCCAGCCAAAGTATGATAAGCAGTCAGAAGTATTTGACGGAATATTGGCTGATTTGAAAGCCGCCGAGTTGAAATTTGCAGCAGGTGTAAATTTTAGTGGAGATATCATGTTGGGTGGAAATGCTGTAAAATGGCGCAGGCTATGCAATGCTTTCCAATTAAAAGTATTGCAAACCATCAGTAAAAAAATTACCCCTGCACAAAAAACCCGCTTTGCGGAAATAGTGGCTGCTGGTAATTTAATGGTTGACAATACAAATAATTTTCAATTAGTATATATTGATAATGCCAATGCAAGCCATCCTTTTTTCAATGGAGAAAATCAGCGGCTTACATTAGCTGCCTCCAAATTGATGGTTGACGGATTGAAAAAAGTTAATGATAGAAGGTTATTTTATTTTGCAGAACCGGCAGCATATAAGATTACAGGTGGTTTGCTGGAAAGTGATTTTGCCGCTTATGAAGGGGCTCCTTCAGAGTTAGCTTCTAATGTTCTTGATCTTAACAGGGCTGCAGGCAAATACTCTTTGCTAAACAAACGCTATACAATACCAAGAGCCGGCGATCCTATGTTGATATTAACCTACGGAGAACAATGCTTCATCATAGCAGAGGCTATGGAAGAAGGTTGGGTTGCAGGTTCAGCACAGGCTTACTACGAAAACGGCGTAAAGGCCATGCTTGATTATTATAGAACCTTGCCAAGTTCACTGCCAGCAAATCTTCACGGAATGGCTATAGACCAAGCCTATATTAATAATTATTTTACCGGTGAAGCGGCTTATAAAACAGCTGGCACCAAAACAGAAAGGTTGCAACAAATATGGATGCAAAGGTATTTTATCGATTTTTTCCAGGGTAATATGTCTGGCTATAGAAACTTTCTCCGTACAGGTTATCCTGCTTTTAATCTGGTTCCTGCTACTAGTTTGAATACAGATGATCCAACTGTATTTCCTAAGCGCTGGAAGTACCCAACTGATGAGCAGACAAAGAATCCGGTAAATTATAAAAAGGCAATTGACGATCAGTTTGGTGGATTTGATGGAGTTAATAAAGTTCCCTGGTGGATACAGTAATTGATCTTATCAATTACAATTAATAAATGCATTTTTAGAAAAACCACATGGAGGAGTAATGACGCCTTCATGTGGTTTAATTCCAAAGCAGTAAATTTTTATCCATGCGTTTTATCTATTTACTTTTAATCACAGTATCCCTTGCTTCATGCATCAGTTTAAAAAAATCTTCATTTCGTACAGGAATGAAATTGGTATGGAGTGATGAGTTTAATTACAACGGATTGCCCGATAGCAATAAATGGAGTTTTCAGGTAGGAGGCCATGGATGGGGCAACAATGAGTTAGAATATTATACTGAAAAAGATACCCTCAATGCAATAGTATCCCAGGGTGTTTTAAAAATAATTGCAAGAAAACAAACTATTGAAAAAAGTTTATATACTTCAGCAAGGTTGTTTACAAAAAAAATATTTGATTTTAAGTATGGCAGAATTGAAGTAAGTGTAAAATTACCCAAATCAGCGGGTACATGGCCTGCAGTATGGATGCTAGGAAACAATATTGACAAAGTTGGATGGCCATCTTGTGGT
>CAIZMD010000070.1 GCA_903933995.1 uncultured Bacteroidota bacterium | reverse complement strand
CGATCTTCTATCATAACATTAAAGACAGAAATGATATTTTGGAGGAATATAAACAAGATGGGAGAATTGATAATAGAGAAGTTAGATTTATCAAAAAGTCTGGAGTTGCCATTGATGTTTTATTATCATCAGAGTTAATCAACTTGAATGGGAAACTTTTGAAGCTATCTGGTTTTATAGATATTACAGCTATGAAGAAGATAGAATATTCATTGAATAAAAGTTTACAATTAGTCAATGATCAAAACACAAGACTTTTGAATTTCTCCTATATTGTTTCACACAACTTAAGATCACACGCAGGAAATATTAAATCAATTGTTCGCTTCCTTGGATTATCCAAAACCGAGGAAGAGAAAAATCTCTTAATGGACAATCTGCGTATTGTTTCTGAAAATTTTGAAACCACCATGTTGCACTT
Organism: uncultured Bacteroidota bacterium; assembly: GCA_903933995.1. GTDB lineage: Bacteria > Bacteroidota > Bacteroidia > Chitinophagales > Chitinophagaceae > Sediminibacterium. The sequence goes on along the minus strand of CAIZMD010000070.1, from coordinate 1,520 downwards.
AAATGAAATAGTGCAAATCAATAGTAATGCAAATATTTACCTAGAGGATTTGAATCTATTTGAATATGCGCAAAAGGCTACTGAAATCCTAGAAGAACTGATTAGCACAAAAGCTGCAACCATTCTCAATAGAATACCTGACAATTTTGTGATTAAATACAACCCCGCCTATTTAGAAAGTATCCTTTTCAATTTCCTATCCAACGGGCTTAAATACAGTAGCCCTGATAGAAGACCAGAAATTTATTTAGACGCATTCTGGGAGCAGGATCGTCCGGTATTGGTTTGTAAAGACAATGGATTGGGCATTGATTTAGAAAAAAATGGACCCAAACTATTTGGAATGTATAAAACCTTTCATGGCAATAAAGACGCCAAGGGCATAGGATTATTCATGACTAGAAATCAGGTAGAAGCCATGCATGGCAAAATAGAAGTAGAAAGCGAATTAGGAAAGGGCAGTAGTTTTAAAATTTATCTTGGGTAGAAATTTATAAGCAATCAATCCCAATTAGGTAAATCCGAATTTTTTACCTTTTGTGCAATCTCTAAAAAAGCCTTACTTGGAATAATCAATTGCTGACTCAAATGATAGATTCCTATACATTTAGTAGTTGTTAAAATTGAAGCCAAAACTATATTGTGTACCTGAGCTTTTTCAATTTCATCATGATGACTTTCTATTACAGATACAACCACGTGTAAATTGTGATTTTTCAAGTCTTTCTCCGCAGTATCCCAATTATAAGCAATACTGGCATTTGATTGCATTTCTGCAAAAGGTATCCGTTCTGTAACTGTGGTTAGAATGACTGTTTTCCCATTTAATTGAAAACTTGCCTTTCCGTTTCCTCCATTGATGTTGGTGATAGAAGATTTCCACTCATTTTTCAGATGGTCAACCAATACTTTTAATTCAAAGGTTTCATGATTATTAAATAAAACTTTTGCCAACAATACTTGCTTATTAGTTGCTTCTTCATTTGACTTCTTCTTGAACAAATCAAAAAATCCCATAACGTCTGATATAATTCCTTACTAATTAATATTGCAATTATATTTTATTTATCCCAAGCAACATTCCCATTCACAAACCTAAAACGACCCTTTACAAACTCAACTGCCTAATATTTAGCCTTTTCTGACCAGATTTGGAAAATAGCATCTAATAAAATTTTTTACTGTATCAATTCATCACTTACATTTGCAACCCGCGGGGGGTTAGCTCAGTTGGCTAGAGCGCTTGCATGGCATGCAAGAGGTCGTCGGTTCGACCCCGATACTCTCCACAGCTTTAAAAAGGTTTGCAGAAATGCAAGCCTTTTTTGTTGCACATACTCGAGCGTCCCGATGCAATCGGGAAGGTCGTCGGTTCGACCCCGATACTCTCCACAGCTTTAAAAAGGTTTGCAGAAATGCAAGCCTTTTTTGTTGCAATTACTCGAGCGTCCCGATGCAATCGGGAAGGTCGTCGGTTCGACCCCGATACTCTCCACAGCTTTAAATAGGTCTACAGAAAT
>CAIZMD010000069.1 GCA_903933995.1 uncultured Bacteroidota bacterium | reverse complement strand
GCCATTGTGGTTCGTAGAGATACGGTCTTTATGCTTTACCGTGCCCAGGATAGTATTGGCAAACCCGGAGGAACATCCAGAATTGGGTTGGCTTATAGCACGGATGGATTGCATTTTACCAAAACACCTAGACCTGTTTTTTATCCAGAACCCGATGCTTATCAAGGTTATGAATGGCAGGGTGGGGTAGAAGATCCAAGGATTGTAGAAGATAGTGCTGGCATCTATTACATGACTTATACTTCTTATGATGGAAAGACTGCCAGACTCATGGTGGCTAGTTCTCCTGATTTGCAAAAATGGACCAAACATGGTCCTGTCTTTGCCAATGCTTATGGTGGAAAATATTTGAACCAATGGTCCAAGTCTGGATCCATTGTATCGCGCTATGCGGATGGAAAAATCATTGCCACCAAAATCAATGATAAGTATTGGATGTATTGGGGTGATCAAAATATTTGGGTGGCAACTTCTACAGACTTAATACACTGGGAACCTTTTGAAATGCAGGTAGACGAATCTGCTCCCATTGCTTTAAAAGGTCAGGCACTGAACATGCCCCAACTAAGAATCATTATTCCTACTAGGAACAAAAAGTTTGATTCCGATTTGGTAGAACCTGGTCCACCTGCCATGCTCACAGACAAAGGAATCTTGCTCATTTACAATAGCAGAAATCTTAAAAATATTGGAGATACTAGTTTGGCCGATGGAACCTATACGGCCGGTCAAGTGTTGCTTGACAAAAAAAATCCTTTGCAGGTATTGCATAGACTGAACCACTATTTTATGAAACCAGAAAGGTCTTATGAACTAGTAGGTGAAGTCAACAATGTTTGCTTTCTTGAAGGGTTAGCACAGTTTAAAAATCAATGGTTCCTTTATTATGGAACAGCTGATTCCAAAATAGCCGTAGCTGTTAGAAAAGCAGCCTATCCTTAATAATTGAAAGCCAACAATCCTATCCCAATGCTTGTAAAATATCGTTTAAAATATCTTCCCTGTTTTCAAGCCCCACACTAATGCGAATCAGTCCTGGTGTAATGTTCACCGCCTGACGCTCTGCTTCACTGAGTTTTGCGTGTGTTGTGCTTGCAGGATGAGAAGCAATGCTTCGCGTATCGCCCAGATTAGCAGTAAGCGATAACATTTTTAAGGCATCCAAGAATTTTCTTCCAGCTTCAATTCCGCCTTTTAATTCAAAGCAAACAATCCCACCGCCATTTTTCATTTGCTTGATGGCAATGGCATGGTGTGGATGGCTTGGTAAATAAGGATATCTCAGCGTATTGATTGCAGGATGATTTTCCAATTGTTGGGCAATATATAAGGCATTGGAAGCATGACGTTCCATACGCACATCCAAGGTTTCTAAACTCTTGCTTAATACCCATGCATTAAAGGGAGAAAGTGCTGGGCCTGTGCTTCGGCAGAACAGATAAATCTCTTTGATCAAATCTTTTCTTCCCACAACAACTCCGCCCAAAACCCTTCCTTGCCCATCTAACCATTTGGTAGCAGAATGTACCACTAAGTCAGCACCGTGTTGAATGGGTAATTGGTTAACGGGTGTAGCAAAACAATTGTCTACATTAAAGATGATGCCATGTTCTTTGGCAATGCGACCAATCATACTCATGTCTAGAATTTCTAAACCAGGATTGGTAGGCGTTTCCAAATAAATCATCTTGGTATTAGGTCTAATAGCTGCGCGCCATTCGGCTTCTGTTGCATTAGCCGATACATAAGATTGTTCAATCCCAAACTTGGGTAAGTATTTGGCAATCACAGTATGGGTACTTCCAAAGATGGAATTACAAGCTAGTAAGTGGTCGCCTTGTTTGAGCAAGGCCATAAAACTACCAGATACCGCACTCATACCAGAAGCGGTTGCATAACCAGCTTCTGCACCTTCCAGAGCCACCATCTTATCTGTAAATTCTTGGACACTAGGATTAGAAAAACGGCTATAAATATTGTCATCTGACTCATCGGCAAAAGCCGCGCGCATTTCTTCTGCATTGTCAAAACAAAAGCTACTGGTTAGAAACATGGGAGTGGAATGCTCCATTTCATTGGTACGTGCTGTTTGTATGCGAATAGCGTCTGTTTGTTGATGATACATGGTCTTGATTTAAAATGGGAATTAAATGAGTTCTGCGGTCCAGTTTATGCTAGCACCTGCTGCGCGTAAAGTAGCAGCAACAGAACAGTATTTGTCTATAGATAGGGCACAGGCTTTTTCTGCTTTTTCAAGGTCTGTGATGCCAGTAAATTGAAAACGAATTTGAATGGTTTTCCAAAGAGCGGGTTCTTTACCGCTTTCTCTTTCTGCTTCAATAATCATTTTCACAGCAGTAGGTTCCTGTCTTTGCTTCTTTAAAATAGAAACAATATCCACGCCACTACAACCACCTAAACCCATTAAAAGGGTCTGCATGGGTCTGATTCCTGCGTTTTGTCCACCTATTTCCACAGCAGCGTCCATTTGAAGGGTATGATTATTGGCATCCTTGGCCTCAAATCCATAATCACCAATGGTTCTAGTCAGCTCAATTCGGGTCATTTTGAAGATTTATGCAAATGTAATTTATCCATGCCCTTATTTTGCATTGAATTCGGGAATAATTGATATGCAAATATTTGAATACAAGCAAGACTTTAGG
>CAIZMD010000068.1 GCA_903933995.1 uncultured Bacteroidota bacterium | reverse complement strand
CCCCATTATTTTTAATGTAATGGAGCAATTAAAAACCAAACTCTTATTTGAAAAACAAGACCATGATTGAATTTGGTGTTGACCGCATATTGAAAAATCCCCCGGCTTGGAAAACCCAACGCATTGGACTTGTCACCAATCAAGCTGCCACTACGCAAGATTTAGTGCCTTCCAGAAAGGCTTTATTAGACGCGGGTTTTCATCTTGTAACCCTATTTTCACCGGAACATGGATTAATGGTGGATGGTCCCGATGGGCATCCAATACCAGATGGAAAAGATGCACTAACAGGTTTACCCATTATCAGTTTATATGGTCAGAAACTATCGCCAACGGCAACAGATTTGAGTCATATTGATTTATTGGTTTTTGATATTCCTGATATTGGATGTAGATTCTATACCTATTTGTGGACGCTCTCTTATTTAATGGAAGCTGCTGCTTTTCACCAGATTCCCTTGGTGGTGCTTGACAGACCAAATCCTGTTTCGGGTAATTTGTCTTTGGCTGAAGGCCCCATGTTAGAAGCTTCTGAAGCTTCTTTTATTGGCCGATGGAATCTACCTGTAAGACATTCTTGCACATTGGGAGAACTAGCTCAATATTTTAATGCTACCAGAAGTCTAGGTTGCCTTTTAGAAGTTATCCCATGCCGTAATTGGAATAGAGATGATTTTCAACCTGATTGGGGTATTCCGTTTGTGCCTACATCGCCTGCCATACAAGACTTTGCTGCCATGCTTTTGTATCCAGGAATTTGCTTATTAGAAGCCACCAATATTAGTGAAGGCAGGGGCACGCACTTGTCATTTAAAATTGCTGGAGCGCCTTGGATGAATGGAAAACAAGTGGCCAGTATGTTTAATCAATTAGCTTTAGAAGAATTAACCGCCATCCCCATCAACTTTGAACCCTTTGATGCCAAATATGCCAATCAAACATGTTCTGGCATTCAGTTTCAAGTGCTAGAACCACCATATTTTCAGTCAATGGGTTATGGTTTATTACTTATCAAATTGATTAAGGAATTATATCCCAAACAATTTCAATGGAGCCCCTATCCCACTTCTGTAAACAAAACAGGGCAGCGGCATTTGAACAAATTATTGGGGATTCCTGATGCAGAAAAATTGTTTGATTTGCCCCTTCAAACATTTATTGCTCAGACCAGTAAATTAACGGCCGTTGGCGATTGGAAAGAGGCTGTTACGCCTTATTTGTTGTACTAATTTTCTTGTGCTATCAATCCCCTGATTACTACAGATGCAACAGTGCAACCAAATATTGCAGGCATATAACTCATAGTGCCAATGATAGATTTTTTGGGGAATGCTTTCTCTGTTTCTATGATGCGGCTTTGGTCTACTTTTTCGGGACTAAAAACAACAGTTAATCCCTTTCTAATTCCCAAGCCATGTAATTTCTTACGTACATAGCGAGCCAAATTACACTCATAGGTTTTAGAAATATCTGTTATCTGCACTTGTGAAGGATCTAGTTTGCCACCTGCTCCTAAAGAACTGACAATAGGTATTTTTCTTTCTATGCAAGCTTTGATAAAATACACTTTTGGAGACAGGGTATCAATACAATCTACCGCATAATCAATATGCTCAGACTCAATTAAGTTAATGGTTTCCTGCTCTTTTATGTAGATGGGCAAAACCCTTAATTGTAGTTCTGGATTGATGTCTTTGAGCCTTTGTTCTAAAACCTCCGTTTTTAATTTACCTACCGTAGAATGTAATGCCGGTATTTGCCTATTGGTATTGCTCAGGTCTACCGTATCTGCGTCTACAATGGTCATTTTACCTACCCCAGCCCTGGCAATCATTTCTGCACAAATGCCACCTACACCTCCAAGACCAACTACCAATACATGTTTACCCATCAATTTTAAAATGGGTTCATCGCCCATCATCAACTGTGTTCTACTCATCCAATATGGGATCATCATGTAGGTTTTAGGTGTTTGTATTATCTTTCAAGATCTATTAAAGCTGCAAATCTGATATTCTTATGCCACTTAATAAAATATTTTCCTGTTTATTGGCCTTTGTCTTAACTGGCAATGCCATTTCCCAAACAGCAACCGTTCAAATATTGCAATCTGGAACCAGAAAAAGTTTCAGGGGCTTGTCTGTGGTGAATGATCAAGTGCTATGGGTCAGTGGCAGTGCTGGAACCGTTGGCCGCTCCACAGATGGCGGTGCACATGTAGATTGGATAACGGTATCCGGATTTGAAAAAAAAGACTTTAGAGATATTGCCGCTTTTGATGACCAAACCGCCATTATTTTGGGGATTGCCGAACCTGCGGTGATCTTAAAAACTACTGATGCGGGAAAAACATGGCGTACTGTTTTTACAGATAGTACAAAGGGCATGTTTTTAGACGCTATGGATTTTTATGATACCAAAAAGGGCGCTGTGATTGGTGACCCCATCAATGGTAAATTCTTTTTGGCCATTACCAAGGATCAAGGTGAAACCTGGTCTACCAATGACCCTTTGATTTCCAAACATGATTTAACGGCTACTGATGGAGAAGCTTTTTTTGCCTCATCAGGAACCAATTTGGTGCATCGGGGCAAGGAAATAGTATTTGCTACTGGTGGAAAAAAGTCAAGGCTATTTTTTGAAAACAAGATCTGGGATCTACCCTTATTAGTGGATAAAGAATCTACGGGTGCCAATTCTCTGGTCATGGATGCCAAAGGGAATGGGATTATTGTAGGCGGTGATTTTTCAAGAGATACCATTAAAACAGGGAATGCAGTTTTGTTTGATCAGGGTGGAAAAAACATGCGTGTACCACAAATCAATCCTCATGGGTATAAATCCTGCGTTATTTATATAACCAAATCTACGCTTGTGGCTTGTGGTACTTCTGGAGTAGACCTTTCCTATGATGGTGGGCTTAATTGGGTGAATATCTCTAAAGAAAGTTTTCATGTGGTTCAAAAAGCGGCTAAAGGGAATGCTGTCTTTTTGG
>CAIZMD010000067.1 GCA_903933995.1 uncultured Bacteroidota bacterium | reverse complement strand
GTTTCTTCATCTAACTTAGATGAACTTAAAACTTATTATGATATAAACTCTATTCCAAAATCGTACTTGTATGATGATAAAAAAAACTTGATTGAAAAATTTTCTGGATTTAGTGAGAACAATTTAATTAAACTTAAATCTCATTTATCAAACCTTGATTGAAACCAATAAAGTTGTCGGTTTGATTTAAAGGTAGTTTTCTATTTTTTTAAAATAAACGACTTTATCCAAAAACTATAATTTCCTTTCTCTTAAACGATAGCCCCCCCATTTACTTTGAAAGCACCACCCTTAAACCGCCGCCACGATATTCCGGAGTGCGGAAGAAGTGGTTGCGGTTAGCAACTCGACAATCTGCGGCTAAGTAGGACCAGCTACCCCCTCGCAAAACATGGACAGTTCCCGATGCTGGCCCTTTGGGATTTGTTGATGGGCTGCTGCCGTAATAAGTTGCATCATACCAGTCACTACACCATTCCCATACATTGCCACTCATATCATATAGCCCAAGTTCATTTGGTTTTTTACGGCCACTGGCCTGTGTTTGACCACCTGCAGTATGGGAACTCCAACCAACTTCGTCTAAATCATTACTTCCGGCATAAGTATAGCCTTTGCTTTTTTTCCCACCACGGGCTGCATATTCCCATTCAGCTTCTGTTGGAAGCCGGTAATTCTTGCCAGTACTTTCACTCAACCAAATGCAATATGCATTGGCTTCATCAAAATTGATATTTACCATTGGATGTTGATCATTCCAGCCCCAACTAGGTGCAGCAGGCATATTCTTGCCACTGGCCTTGCAAAATGCTTTGAATTCTCCAACAGTTACTTCATATTTACCCATTTTAAAACTGCTGATAGTTACGGTATGGGCGGGCTTTTCATAATATTCGGTGCCACCCATTGTAAAGCTGCCACCTTTTACTTTTTTCATTGCAGGGTTTTGAGCCATCGTTTGAATGGCTATTGCAATGCTGATAGTAAAGACAAGAAAAATTATTCTTTTCATATTAAATTGATAATTTCTAAAATATGAAAATTATGCGACTTTTTTACAATATGATGTATTGAAGAAGAACATTCATTTGCTTTATCTTTGAATCCCACCAATCATCCAATCTTATGCTGTTCAAATTAATAAAAGAACTCCCTCTAATGTTTGTCATTGCCCTAGTTATTTGGGCTGCAGTATTATGGATTTTCTATAAAAACTCCCAAAAACCAATTGGCAGTTTCTTGCAAAAACACAGCAGTACCTTATTGGCAATAATGGCAGCCTTAGTTCTTACTGTTGTTGATATCTGGGTATTTGTTTCTTATATACCAACCAATTTCAAGAAAAATCCGGTGACCGATAGTACGCAACTGAGTCCCGATTTACTATTAGATTCAACTTGGAAAGATTCCTCTCATAAAGGCAGCACCGTTGTTATTGAAAAAGACAGTGGTCCTAATAAAGTTGATACAACCAAGGCAACCCTTAATGGCAAAACCTATATCACCAAG
>CAIZMD010000066.1 GCA_903933995.1 uncultured Bacteroidota bacterium | reverse complement strand
GTAAGTCCAGTTTTTTTGTTTTAGAAGATAGGGCATTAATGAATCAAATGCAGATTGTAGACTTTTACCAGAGCTAGTTTTAGAATTAAAATACTCTATACCAATTTGATCAGCCAATTCTGCTACAACATTAAATGCATTTAAAATAAAAACAGAATAATGAAGGGATGTTGTTCTTTCTAACTCAAGGGGAAATAATCCATTAGCATCCATTTGCTTGTCTAATCTAGATTTAGAAACTGCTATGATTTTTTTTGCCAAATCTATACTATCAACATAAATAGCAATGGCCAATGCTTGTGCATCAAACCAAACTGCGTGATTGTTTTTAGCATTCATCTCGTCAATTCCAATTTTGCTGGTATATAGCCAATTAAGAAATTTTGTCATCCAAGTCTGTAATCCACGTTCATCTTCTTTAGTCCAATGAACAGAACCTTTTAAAATTTTAACAGCATCTAAAGCGTATATAAACTGTCTTGTATCAATTAATCCTTCAGCCCTCCCTTCTGTAACTCCTTTAACAGCTTGTCCAAAATTTAAATTTGGATTCATTCTGGTTTCCTTGTCTAAAAACCAAACCCTCATCAAATTAGATGCATGTTTTGCAAATCTTTCATTTCCAGAATAATAATAGGCTAAAGCTAATGTGTTTACATTTTCGCAAAGCTTAGGCATTTGTTCTTTATCTGGATAATTTTTAACTTCTGGATTTACTTCCCCATCTTTTCTAATATAAGGCAAACCATTGGGTTTGGCTGGGTCAGGCCACCAATAAGGTGCTAAACTCATATAATCATGCTTATCACCACTTGGAGGAATATCCGTTTTTTGCATGACACTTACTGGCTTATAGCCAAGAAGACTATCTGCATCATGAAGCAATTGTAAATAAGCAGTTTTGAGAGATTTATCGTTCTCTAAATCAATATTTTTTTTAGTATTAAGTGCTTTGAAATTCCATTTGATCATGTCTGTTTTAGAGAGATGAACAACCGTTTGAGCATTTAATCCCCTACTGATAAAAAGAAATAAAATAAAGCTTATAACTGTTTTTATAGCATTCATATTATTACATCTGTTTTCATGAAAATGATACCACCTCAAAACCAATTATTTGCCAAAATCATTACTTCAATATCAATTAATCAATATATAGGCAATGATGACTTTCATTTGAATACTAGAAAAAGAATTGTCTGAACTTAATCGCCGTCTGCCTTATTTACATTTTTCTTCTTTTTTCCTTCGTTTTCAATACCCTTTTTTTTAGCTTCTCTTTCTTTTACTTTATTCCCATGTCTTCCACTCCCATCAGCATCATCTAAAATACCTGCAGCAGGGTTTAAATTTGCCAAGACAAGTTTTAATCTATTGTGGGCCTCAGTAGCCTCTTTATTATTAGAATAATTGGAAACAAGTATTTCTTCAAATGGTGATTTGGACATATCAAATAATTCATCCTCTCTATTTAATTTCCATTTATCTTCTCTTACAAACCATTTATTACCCAGTTCACAAAAAATCCAATCTCTGGGTTTTCCTTTATTGCCAAGAAGTTGGGGTAAGAAACTTTGCCCATCAATTACATTTTTTGTAGGTAATTGAGCTCCAGCAACTTCTGCAAATGTGGGTAATAGGTCACTAGCATCAATCAATGTATTAGTCACTTGACCTGTTTTAATTTTGCCGGGCCAATTAAATATGGCAGGAACTAGCCCTCCACATTCAAGCATTTCACCTTTTTTACCACTAAGTGGCTTACCTCCAATTGTAGCTCTTTTTGCATAAGGGCCAGCTGATCCGTTGTCACCCATAAAAACAATTAGCGTATTTTCTCTCAAATGCAAACTATCAAGAGTCTTTAGTAGCTTTCCAACAAGCTTATCCATATAAGCTATATTATCTGCATATAAATCACTTCCCGGTTTGCTTTCAGGGGTAGGTTGAATAAGACCATGTACTTGAACAAGTGAATAGTATAAGAAAAATGGCTTGTTCTTATTTGAAGAAATCCAATTAACCAAATGCGTATGCATTAAATCAGGCATATAGTTTTTTCCTAACTCTTTGTCAATTCCATTTTCAGTGTAAATTTCTGCCTTAGCTTTTTCTTTACTCCAATATACACCACTCCCCTTAAACCGAATATAATCATCAAAACCAAAGTCAGAGGGATTCAAAGGAAGCTGTCCCCATTTGCCAATCATAGAGGAAACATATCCTGCAGTTTTCAAAACTGTTGGAATCATTACTTCTTCAGAAGGTTTTATATTTGCACACATGTCTTGATTAACAGCACCTGTTCTAAATGCATATCTTCCAGTTAGAATTAAAGCTCTTGATGGACCACACAATGGTGCAGTATAAGCATGATTGAATCTCATGCCGGTTTTGGCAAGTTGATCAATGATAGGAGTATGATTACTGTCAGAACCATAGGCACTTACATCTCCAATTCCTAAATCGTCAGCAAGGATATATATGATATTTGGTTTTGACTTTTTTAAATTATTGTTATTAGATTTTGCATCAGTTTTGGAACCAACTTGACTGTTACTATACAACATGCTAACAAGTAAAATCAAAAACAGTATACTTTTTTTCATTACAATTAATTTAAAACTAATACTTATTAAAAAACAGATTTATTTATTAGACAATTGAGAGGAAAAATAAGCTAACATTTTACTATGTAACTCATTACTAATTGAAACATAGTTTTTATCATTCACAACATTCTTTGTTTCTAAAGGATCATTTTTGTAATCATACAACTCAGTCCCAAAAACCAATTTTGAATTAAACGGTTGTGTACTTCTAAACCCACCTTTCATCCATATAGTATACCTAAACTGATTGGTTCTAATTGAATAACCCATAGAATTTGCATCTGCATAACCAAGCCTTTCATTTTCAGCGCTCCCATTACTTCTTGGATATTGACTTACGGAATATTCCTTTACTGAGGTATTGGGGTTTTTCATTAGAGGCAACAAACTTTTGCCATCCAATTGAGTAGGAATACCAACAGAAGCCAAATCACATAAAGTTGGAAATATATCTACGTGTTCGGAAAGTGCCTTTGTAGATGATGGTTTATATCCTGGTGCAGAAATAATTAAAGGTGCATGGGTTGCCTCTTCAAAATTGGAATGCTTACACCAAAGGTTATGGTCACCTAAATGCCAACCATGATCTCCCCATAACACAACTATAGTATTTTTGGTAAGCCCAAGAGAATCTAGTGTATTTAATAACACTCCAACATTAGCATCTGTATATGATATTGCTGCATAATATCCGTGTATTAATTCCTTCTGTTTGTCTACTGGCAATGTTAAACCGTAGGACTTTTGATCCGTAAAAGATAAAAGAGATGGAATGTCAGAATATCCTCTCAATTCTCCAGCATTATGGTAAGCAGCATCTATTGGATTGGATGATTGATCTTGAAATTTAGCAATTGGCATTTCCGCCCTTTTGTACAAATCCCAATACTTTTTGGGTGCTACAAATGGCAAGTGAGGTTTAGCAATACCTACCGCAAAGAAAAATGGCTGATCACTTTTACTTAGTTTTGCTAAAATGTCTTTTGCTTGTAAAATATTAGCTCCATCATTATAAGCATTGTCTAAAACATCTGCACTTTCTACTGCAGGTTTAATTTTAGATTCAGCGTATTGATTAGCTTCTGCCTTGGTTTTGCCAATAGCCAGATATTCATTTACATATTTTGCAGCAAGTGCTTTTGTTTCAGGTAACTGATATCTTCCTTCAGCCGGCTCACCATAAGAACCATAGTATTTAGTATCAGTTTTATAAAAAGGAACACTCCAAGATGGCTTGTCAATATCTTTGTCAACACAACGTGAATCATACACTTTACCTATTCCTTGAGTAGTATAACCTTGTGAAATTAAATATTGGGGCAAACTTAAAATATCTGGATTTACGTCGCGCATTTTTGTTTTAAGATCCCACACCTTTGTATAGTCAGGTCTTTTACCAGTCATTAAACTAGCTCTAGTAGGACCACATACTGCTTGTTGAACATAGTTATTTAAAAAAACTGTTCCCATCTTTGCCAGCCTGTCAATATTTGGAGTCTTAATTTGACTATTCCCATAACATCCTAAAATGGGTTTTAGGTCATCAATAGCAATAAATAAAATATTGGGCTTAACTTTTTGTTGAGCATTCAAAAAGGAACACGTGCTAATAATAAATGCAAATAGATATATACTTTTTCTCATTGACTATTTTTTTACTTGCGCTTTAAAAAATGCAGTCATTGTTACAGACATCTCTTTTGATATTGCAGTATAATTTTTATCGTTAACCACATTTACTTTTTCTAATGGGTCTTTAACATAGTCATACATTTCTGTTGCATAGACTTTCTTTTCATCAAATTCATCTTTACTTGTAAAATCATTCATCCAAACTGTATATCTATATTTATCCGTTCGCAAACTATATCCCATAATTTTATTATTTGCAAATCCTGTTTTTTTCATCTCCTCCTTATTCAACTTTCTTGGATACTGACTAACTGAATATTCTTTTACCTTCTCCTGTTTATTTTGGATTACAGGCTTCAAGGACTTTCCATCTAACCAATTGGGAACTGACAATCCAGCTAGATCACAAATAGTAGGAAAAATATCAACATGTTCAGATAAAGAATTCGTAAATCCAGGCTTCATTTTAGGAGCTGCAACTATTAAAGGTGCCCTAGTAGCTTGTTCAAAATTAGTGTGCTTCTCCCAAAGGTCATGATCTCCTAAATGCCAACCATGATCACCCCATAATACAATAATTGTATTTTCTAAAGCACTTAATGAATCAAGGGTGTTTAACAATACTCCAACTTGAGCATCCATATATGATATAGCAGCAAGATATCCATGAATTAATTCTTGTTGTTTTTCTTTTTTCAGACCAATCCTTAACAACTCAGGAGCCAATGTTGCATTTTCAGGAATATCTGGATAATTTCTTAATTCTCCAGATTTGTGATATGCAATTAGTGGCCCATCTTTTGAATGTTCTTGAAAAGGAGCAATAGGCATATCAGCTCTATTATATAAATCCCAGTATTTTTTAGGTGCTACAAATGGAAGATGTGGTTTATGAAAACCCACAGCCATAAAATATGGTTTATTCTCTTTAGAAAACTTAGTAATCTGATTTTTAGCTTGTTGAGCCACCACACCATCTTCATAGGCGTTGTCCGGAACATCAATACATTCAGTAGATGGCCCTTTTACTGTGGTTGGGGTTTCATCATCATAATCTGTTTTCTCACGTTTCACTTTTTCCTTAGTCAAAAAATATGCTTTCGTTTCGGGTTTTTGATAAGACCTGTTTGCTGGCTTACCCATTCCATTAGGATAATCCTCATCAGTATCAAATAAATAAGGCGTGTTCCATGAAATTGGATCTATCTTTTTAATTGCACTGCTTGGGTGAAATATCTTACCAACACCACAAGTATTGTACCCCTGTGAAATTAAGTATTGTGGTAGAGTTACAATATCTGGGTTCATGTCTCGCATTTGCGTTTTTAAATCCCAAATTTTTGTAACATCCGGTCGCATCCCTGTCATTAGACTTGCTCTTGTTGGACCACATACTGATTGTTGGCAATAATTTCTTTGAAATACGGTACCCATTTTTGCCAACCGATCAATATTGGGTGTTTTTACCATTTTATTACCATAAATACCTAATTCAGGTTTAAGGTCATCAACTGCAATAAAAAGAATATTGGGTCTTTTATCTTTCTGAGCTAACAAAGCTGTAGAAATTGAAAAGAACAATACAAAAAAGAAACTTAACTTTTTCATGCCTAATTTTTAAATCTTTACTTATATGCCATTACTCATCATCAGACTAAGTATACTAGAAAAAGTTACATGAGAAATCTCAATATCTTGAAATTTCTCATGTACTTTTTAGCAAGGTTAGTAGCCAGGATTTTGTGGTATAACTAACTTAGTATTATTATCAATTTCTCTTTGTGGTATTGGCAACAATAATTTATCATTTGTAACATATCCTTGAATAGTAACTAAAGTAGGTGCTGGACTTGGATACCTGCTATAATGGCTGGTAAACATAAATGCAAAATTTGACTTTAATCTGGCAACAGTATTTTCGGATTGTTGTGGCATTGTAACATCGAATCTGAGTAAATCAAACCAACGATGATTTTCAAAAGCAAATTCTAAACGTCTTTCTCTTGATAATGAATCAGCAAATGCTTTATCGTTAGGCACATTTACTATTGTCAAAGGATTTGAACTCAAACCAGCCCTTGATCTTGTTTGATTTACTAAACTCAAACTTGCTGCTGAATATCCTTGAGCTTCCGCTAACATTAGAATTACATCGGCATATCTTAGTACCACCCAGTCATTTTCACCATCATTTGTCAAGGTAACAGATGTAATATGCTTTTTGGGATACAATCTTCTATTATTCCCAGTAGACCAAACTCCTAGTGTAGCAGCTTTTCTTGTATCGGCAGTTGCATACAAACCTTCTAACTCTGTAGTACCATTGTTAAATCCATTACCATCACCATTTACAATGGCAGTTCCACTTAGTTCAGGAGCAAAATTGTTGGGCCAAGGCGATCCGATTCCCAAACCACCAGCTTTATAACGAACTGCAAAAAGAATTTCCCTATTCATTTCATTACTAATAGAGAAAATATCAGCATATGGTGCAGCTCCTGCTGTTACCAAACCATATCCACTATTTGCAATTATGTCATTCAATAAAACAATGGCTTCCGCTTTTTTATTTTGTGTTAGGTAAACCTTAGCTAACAATGCTTTGGCTGTCCATGCGTTAACTTTTCCTAAATTAGTTCCAGAATTTGATGCAGCAAATGAAGCGTAGTTTAAAGAAATTCCATTTGCAGCAGCGTACTGCAAATCAGCAACAATTAATTTATAAATATCACTTACCGATGACCTGTTCATGGCAATAGCCTGTTCTCCATTTATTGGCTCATGAACCAAAAAAACACCTCCGTATAATCTTACAAGATTAAAATAGTGATATGCACGTAAAAATGTTGCTTGAGCTGACAGATTTTTATAATCATTATCGCTAATAACTACAGTTGTATTTCCTTTTACTAGTGTTCCAGCAGCAGGGTCATAATTCAATTCTAAACTGTTCAATAGTGTGTTTATATTTCTGATATTAGAATAAACACTAGACCAATAAGTATAGATAGCTGTTAGTGATGTGCTGGGGATAAATAAATCCAAATCACTTTTTTCCCTATTGGGTATTGAAGTACTACCTGAATTACCCATTATTGAATTATCACTTCTTAATTCAGTCATTTGCCACTCTTCTATAAGCGTATTTCTCAATGCGCCATAACAACCATTAAGCGATGTTTGAATTTCAGAAGTGTTGTTATAATAATTTTCAATTGAAACATTGTTTTGAGGCAATCTTTCAATATTCTTATTGCAGGATGCCAATATAAACATGCAAGCAAAAAGTAGTTTATAAGAATTTTTCATATTGCTATTTTATAATTGTGGTAATTAAAAATTGATGTCAATTCCAGCCAGAAATGTTTTTTGAATTGGAAATGATCCTCGCTGATATCCATCAATTAAAACAGAGCTATAAGGTCCATTTTTAAATCTACCTTCTGGATTAATACTTCTATAATTTGATGCAGTTTTGAAGAATAAATTTTGTGCAGATAAATAAACTCTAATTCCATTTAAATGTAATTTTTTGTTCAAACCAGCTGGCAGGGTATAACTAAGATTAACTTCCCGTAATGCCCAATATGAGGCATCTTCTACTACATAGTCTGTCAACATCCAGTTAAATCCCGAACCCCTATTAAGTGGAGTTTTACCGTCTCCAGGGAACCCAGCACTAACCCATCTATTTGAATTATAAACACGCATGGTTCTGCCAGATTCATTGTAATTGGGGTCTCCATTAATTAATTGACCGCCATGACTACCTTGCAATAAAAAGCTAAACTCAAAAGACTTATAATTAAATGTATTGGTAATTCCCCAAATAAAAGCTGGGTAAGGATTGCCAATAACTACTCTGTCATTATTGTCTAATTTATTATCTCCGTTAGTATCAACAATTTTCAAGCCACCAGGGGTGAAAGCTGCAGAAAGATTTGAAGTAAGGCCTTTTGCTCTTGCTTCATCAATTTGTGCTTGAGACATCCAAACTCCATCTGTCTTGAATCCCAAAAATTGAACTAAGGGATCTCCAACTTGGTTTCTATAAACTTCAGAACGCTCCCCTTGGTTTAACAAATAAGCTTCAGTTCCAAGTTCAAGAATTTTATTTTCATTACGACTTAAGTTAGCTGATGTAGTCCATCTAAAATTCTTATTTTGAATATTTTTTGAACTGATATCTATTTCAAAGCCAGTATTCTGAAGACTACCTAAGTTATTCCAAAATTGAGGAACACCTGTAAAAGCCATAACTGATTGCTGTAGCAAAAGTTTTTCAGTTTTTGACTTATATATATCTAATGATATGCTTAGTTTATTTTTAAACAACGATAAATCCATTCCAAAATTAGATTGGAATGTTCTTTCCCAAGTTATAGAAGGATTGGCCAAAATAGAAGATGAAGTAATCAGACCTGCATTGCTAGTACCATTAGCAGATCCATATGGGTAGTTGATACCATATAAAAGATCTAACCATGCATCTTCTATGATTCTATTGTTTCCTGTAGCACCATAACTTGCTCTAAATTTCAAGTTTGTTAACCAATCAATATTGTTGAAAATACTTTCTTTACTTGCTACCCATCCTACAGAAACTGCAGGGAAAGTTCCCCATTTATTACCCGGTCCAAAATAAGAACTACCATCTGCTCTTAAACTTGTTGAGAATAGATATTTACCCTTGTATGCATAAGAAATTCTTCCCAAAACAGAATTTAAACCAATTGTGGATTTTGTTCCAAATGTTCTTGTTTTATCAACTTGAGCGGCACTAGCCAATGTTCTAATTTCATCACTTGGAAAATCAAGCCCTGTAGTTTGTTGTCTAACTACATCAGTTCTTTCTGAAGTAAAACCAACAACGGCTGAGATATCATGATCACCAAACATTTTGGAATAATTCAAAGTATTTTCAGTTAACATGTAAATATTGGAGTTGTTAGTAAAGACTCCGGAATTTAAGTCTCCATCCCTACTTGCATTTCTTGCTGCATAATTCAATCCATTTACATAGGTCAAATAGCCACTTAGTAGTGATTTAAAGTTTAATCCTGGCAATAAATTGACATTTAATTCAGCAGAAGATTGCAATCTATACTCATTGGAATTGATATCGGTTCTATCAACTTCTGATCTTGGATTTTGTTGGGCAGAGCCACCTGGAGAACCAGTTCCTGTCCAAGCCGAACCATCTGGCATGGTTCCAGTATATGCTAGCGAACTAAAATGACGTTGATGTGCATAATCACCTGCTACAATTGAGCTGTTTAATGGATTGGTTCTTGCCAAAGCAGCACTGGCTTCTGTATGTCTAACTGGCAACCAACCTGGCATTCTCCAAAAATTTGTATAATTCTGTGAGGGCGCTTCTTTTTTAGTATAGGATGGATTAATGTTGAAAGTCATTTTTATCTTCTTACTAAAATCAATATCCATCTTTGCCCTTACGTTGTATTTTTCAAAATTGCTTTTATTCATCAACCCCTCTTCTCCTTGATAGCCTCCAGAAATATAATAACGCATACTTTTTGTACCTCCAGACACCCCTAATTGAATATTATTAGTCATAGCAGACCTTAGAGATTCATTTTGCCAATTAGTAGCGTTACCATTGAGAATTTGGTTTTCCAAAATATAGGAAGCCCTATCATTTGCCACTACAGTATTAGTAGTTTGATTTACAGTAGGGTCTGTTGCCTTATTTGCCATTTCATTAAATAACATACCAACATATTCAGATGTAGTCATCACATCGTATGTTTTGTACGCTTTTCTTTGCCCAACCGAATATTTGAAATTATACTTAGGTTTATCGGCAGACCCCTTTTTAGTTGTAACAAGAATCACACCACTTGATCCTCTTGAACCATATATTGCTGCAGAAGCTGCATCTTTTAATACTTCAATTGATTCCACATCAGCTGGGTTGATAAATCCTAAACCATCCGGTGTAATTTGACCATCAATAACTACTAAAGGATTAGAGCCAGCATTAATTGAAGTAACACCACGAATATTAATTTTAGGCTCTGCTCCAGCTTCGGAAGAAATATTCTGAATTGAAACTCCGGCAATTTTACCTTGCAATGCCTGGTCTACTCTAGAAACAGGCACTTCATCAAGCTTGTCATTTTTAAACTTTGCAACCGCACCAGATACGCTGGATCTTTTCTGTGACCCATATCCAATCACAACTACTTCACTTTGAGTACCAGTTTCTGGTTTTAAACTGACAATTAAAGATGTGTCGTTGTTAATCTGCACAATTTGATTGGTAAAGCCAACATAAGAAAACATGATAGATTTAGTATTCCCGTTTAAACTAATACTAAAAGTACCATCGTCTTTACTTGCAATACCTGCTGTTCCTTTATTAGCAAGAATTGACACGCCAGCTAATGGAGTTCCATTACTAGCATCTAAAACCTTACCGGTTATAGTACGTTTTTGTGCTGAAACTAAAGCTGCCATGAGCAACAGTGGCACTAGCATAAGGAGCAATCGTTGTTTTTTCATAATGCATGTTTATTTGTAAAAAATTTAAAATAAAATTTTCATTGGAAGTGATGACTCGTAAGTAGTATAGTATTTGTTCAAATAATTTTTACATTTTACGCAAGAATATTGGAGCTGTCCATAATTTAAAACCTCTAAACCTTCACTAAAATCAAATAACTTTATTTGCTGCCCTTCCCATTTTTTCTCTTGGTACAAATAGGGTGCAATTTCATTAAATGCATTTTTAAGAGATTTTCCATTTTTGCTAGAATAGTTCCACAACCCTGACTGAGTGAATTCACTCATTTTAGCAATTTTCATAAAAGCTTCTACTACAAATAGGGAATAATGCAGTGATGTTGTTCTAGCCATTTCTAATGGGAATTGCATATTTTCATCCATTTGACTATCCAGACGTATCTGCACATTCAAAACAATTTTATTAGCTAATTCTTTTTGATTAGTAAACAATGAAATAGACATTCTCAAAGCATCATACCAAACACCATGATTATTTGGTGCATTAAGTTCCTCTTGTCCATTTTTGCTTGTTTGCATCCAAATTAAATAATCAGAAAACCAAATCTGCATCATTTTAATATCCTTTTCAGGTATCATTGAAACCTGATTCAAAAAACCAATTGCTTCTATTACTTTAATTAAATGCCTGCCATCAATTAGTCCTGCTCCTCTTCCAGTATTTTCGCCTTTAATTGCTTGACTAAAGTTCATATTTGGATTCATTTTTGTCATTGAATCTAAAAACCAAACACGAATTAATCTTAATGCATGATTAGCATACTTATTGTTATCAGTATAGTATGACGCAAGTGAAAGATTGAAAATCTGGCTGCATAATTCTGGCAAATATTCTTTGTCTTTATATAATTTAACTTCTGGGTTTGTTTGGCCATCTTTCCTAATATATGGCAACCCATCTTTCGTATTAGGATTTGGCCAATGATATGGCGCCAAACTCATATAGTCATGTTTATTGCCACTTGGAGGAATCTCTTTTTTATCCATTACAGATACAGGTCCATATTTCAAAGCCTTATCTGCATTTGATAACATTATTTGGTAAGCCTTTTGAAATTCCTTATCATTTTGCTTAACGCTATTTTTATTTTTTTGCAACTGAATCATATCATATAATCTTGGCATTACTTGTGCACAAATTGAAACTTGTGATACAAGAAAGCAAAAAATCAAAAATTGATATTTCTTAATTATTTTAGTCATTAATTGGTAATATTTAATTGAACTCTATCCTTACTGGTTAAAAAATAAATACAGCACCAACCCAACGGAACCATCATAGCTGCTGTTACAAAAAAAGAATGATAACTGGTTTTAGAGATAATTG
>CAIZMD010000065.1 GCA_903933995.1 uncultured Bacteroidota bacterium | reverse complement strand
GCTATTGGCAACTTGAATCTCTAATTTGTTTTCAGCTTTCAAGAGCGAAGCGTCTATTTTCAATTGAAAAACAGGACCAATCAAACTTGCCAGTTTTACACCATTCAAAATAATATCAGCTGATTCTTTCACCTGACCCAAAGACAATACATATTGTTTGGCATTTCCAGCTGGTTTCTTGAAGCTAGTAGTATAAGCCGCTGTACCAGAAAAATATTGGTAACTGGAATCAATACTGGTCCAATCTTGCAGGGTAGTTAGTTGTTTTGGTGCAGGTAGAACTGGACCACCTTTTAAAAAGTTCAGGGTCCAAGAACCATTTAATTCAACTGGATTACCCGCTGTTTGATAATAAGGATAAGCAGTTGCAGTAACTGTTTCTTTGGCGGTTTGCAATAAGATGCTTTCATCCTTGGCTAATTGCAAATAGACTTCCCAATCACCACTAGCAGACTTGCGGACACTGGCTTTGCCAATTGCATCATTCATGGGATTAAAACAAATGCTGTTTTGCAAATTACTATTCACGGGATACCAACCTTCCAAAGATTTTCCAGATCGATTGGCAATAAAATACAATTGACCTGATCCACGTTTTGCTCTAATAAATTCTAATCCTTGGTGCACCATGGACTCTTTTCTAATAGCTGCTAATGCTAACATAGCTAATAGGTTGTCACTCATATAAATAACACCCTTTCCAAGAACCGCTTTTTTTACATAGGGGTTGCTAGTTGCTTCAAAATGAAGCTTGGCCAACATTTGATCATACGCGGCTTTGTTGGCTGCATATCCACCCAAGCCAGGAATGTCTTTGGGCAAATGTTTCAACGCAACAATGGTGGCGCCATTTTCTGCCAAGGCCCAAATCTTTTTTAAACTTTCTAATTGCATAAAGGCCGTAGCTGGCAAAACAATGGTTTGGTATTTGGCCGTGCCAGAAAGAATTTCTTTACCACCAGTTTTCAATTGTGCAATTTGTCTATCAGAAATATAGTCAAAGGAATAACCATTCTCTTGCATGGTGGTTCCCGCAATTTCAAATGGGGTTCCGTTGAACTCGGGTTTCATGCCGTCAAAATGCCATAGATAGTCTCTACCAGCCAATTGATACTTATCATAAATAGGAAAATACAAGAGAATATCATTATCTGGCTTACTATCTTGTAACAAAGACTGGGTTCTTGCTACATAATGGTTTAGTGCTGGAAACTGCTGCCAGAAAGGGTTTGCTTGTGTAAATTCTACTGCAGCATAAAATAAATATCCGGGCCAGGTATCGGAAGGTGGAGAATAACTGGTACCATGATAAACAATATGATTTACTCCCCCAATAAAATAAGTATCCAAGGCTTTTTTAACATCAGACAATGTAGAAACAAAATGTTCATTTAACCAAGTAGCACTTTCCGCAGAAGTTAATTTCTTTCCCATTACATGAGAAGTAGAAGATGCAAATTTAATCCGCAATAATTCAGTGCCTTCAATTTCAGGAATATCTACTACCCCATACAAATCCAAGGTATTGGCTGGTGAGCCATGTGATTGGTTTCTAACAATTTTCTTTTTCCCTGCAGCCCATTTTTTCCACTCTCCCGTAAATTGTTCCAAGATTAATTCATCAATGGTCATTCTATAATCACAGAGTACGCGTAGGTCTCTTTCTGTCTTTTCTTTTTTGGTCAATGCAATCAGTTCTTGCGCCAAATCATAGCCCCTTCTGTTTTTAAATTCTTCTAAGAAATGGGGCGTGTAATTTGACTGACCACGTGCATCATCTACTTCATAACTATCATTAAAGAATCCCCGCAAATTACTTAGGTCATGACCTTTAAAAGCTTCGTCAAACTTAGAGAGATAATGGTCTAGTGCTGATTTAGAAAAGTGGTCTATCACATTTCCTTCTCCACCGGGAGCTGCTCTTTCTACTTGTTTTCCGTGTTGACCCATAAAGAGTCCAATCAAGGTCCAGTTGCCTGGAGGAGCCACCCAGTCTAGGTTTCCGTCCTTGTCTACTTTTGAAGTCAGGTCCAAACTTCCGCCAGCATCGGCGTAAGCCATTAAGCGTTGTAAAGGAAGCCAAATTTTAAAACGCACTTGGTCTAAAGACAAAGCCTGCATATTGGTATTGGCAGAAAGGGGTTGTTTGATTTCTGATAGATCCCTAGGTTTATAATTTTCAGTTCTCACCAAGGGCTCTTGTTGCAATACCACTTTATCTTTCAATCGCTCTCCAGCTTTTAACTGATAGCGGGTGAATTGCATATTCTTACTAGCGTCCTCTTCTCCTACCCAAGGACCACCAAATGGCCAACCAGTTGCGTTGGCCAAATCAATTCCAAGATCTAGTCTTTTGGCTTCTGCTAGTGTATGGTCAAATACGCCCATCCATTGTTTTGACAAAAATGGGATCCATTTTGCATCATTACCTGTAACGCCATAAATAGGTGTGATTTCCAAACCACCCAAACCAGCTTTTTGATAATCCTGCATCACCGTAGTCAAGTCTTTGTTGTTGACTTCACTACCCAACCACCACCATCTTGTCCATGGTTTATTAGTTTGTGTAATAACAGGCCACTTGGTTTGAGCCATAGCAGGAGCTGCCAAAACAAGGGATATCATAACAATAAAAAGTGATCTCCAAATACGGGTTGGGGCAATAGGTTGGCAGGCTAAACTTTTCATAAGCAAATCAATCGTGTTTAAAACCAAAACGGCTATCCGAATAAAGTGCAAAAGTTAAAGCCAACTTAGCTTCCATGCATCCTGTTC
>CAIZMD010000064.1 GCA_903933995.1 uncultured Bacteroidota bacterium | reverse complement strand
TTTTAGGAGCTGCTTTCTTAGCGGCTTTTTTTGCTGTTGCCATTGTTTTGTTTTTTGTTATAAAATGGGTTACAACAATAAACGAATATTGGCAAGGGATATTGTATAGGGTATGTTAATGTGACTAGGAACGCCTTTTTAAAGCTGCTCTTTGCCGTCATTTACAAATTCTAGAATATCGCCAGGCTGGCAATCCAAAGCTTTACAAATAGCTTCTAATGTGCTAAACCTGATGGCTTTTGCTTTTCCTGTTTTGAGGATGGATAGATTGGATAAGGTAAGGTCTACCCTTTCAGAAAGTTCGTTGAGCGATACCTTTCTTTTGGCCATCATCACATCTAAATTTACAATGATAGACATAGCTTATACGGTTAAATCGTTTTCGGTTTGAATTTCTACGCCTTTCTTGAAGATGCTACCAATGACATAGATCACGGCTGCCATTAGTATAAAGGCTTCACTGTCTGGCCAAAACTGGCTGAGGTTGTCAACTTTATAATTATGGTGCATTAAGTATTTGGAGACTTGTCTGGCTATATGACCAATGATGCCAATGGATAAAGCATAGTAACTAATGAGCATGATTTTATTTGCCACATACATGCTAAATGGTTTTGTTAGGTCTAGTTTCAACAGGAGCTGGATAACCACATAGAACATGGCAGCTTTTAAGATGGAGATGAATAAGATAAAACTGTACATGCTATAGAATGTCCACCAGCTTTTATTGTACATATCACTCATGTCCAGTTTTTGGTAGAGGTGACTGACCATTTCTGGTTTGAAAATGCTAAATCCAAAATTGGTGAGTAAAGCGCCTGATTCTATACAGAGTCCTACAAAGATGATCCAGGCAATAATTTGGAGGATGATGAAAACGAAGTTGTTTTTCTTTTGCATGATGTATGGTTTAAATGATGCAGCGAAGATAAGGGGATATTTATTGATAAACAATAAATATTTATTTTTAATGGGGATATTTTTATTGAGGAGAGGACAAACCAGCGTTAGTTTGGGCTAAAATTCAGACTAAATCCTCTCCTTTTCTTTTTTTCGAAAATCAGCCTATAGGTTTATTAAAAATCTGGGAATTTGAGGTGTTATATTGTATGGTAGCTTTAATTAATAGTATCATTTGATAGTATCATTTGTAGGGAATTGGGGGATTGGGTAGGGTTTGCTGGCGCGATTAAAATTAAATCAACTTAGATACTCTTTGTTATGCTAATTCTGAAATAGTAATTACTTTGATTTCTGTAATTGATCTAAGACGATTATCATTCGTTAAGAAAAATTGTGCTTGACGATCAATTGAAGTTGCAATTTGAATTGCATCAGGTGTTGGTATGTTATATTTTGCTCTAGTTTCAGCAGCCCTAATTGAAATAGAAGTTGTGATATCATAGATGTCTATTCCATCGGCTTCGGTAAGTAATGTCCTATATTGGTCAACAATTTGAGTTTCCTTAAGTTTCAATGGTTTTACTAAAACTTCTAACAATGTAATGGGAGAAGTTATAAACTTAAAATAACCATCATCATTATACTCAAATAATTTTTTGAGATTTTCCTGATATTCTGAGTTTCCCTCTATGAAGTAGATAAGTGGAGCGGTATCTAAAAAGACAACTTTATTTTTTAATTTTTCAATTACCATTTTCTTTCTTGAGAAATGTAATCGTCTATATTGCTTTTTGACCAAAGGCTAGATCCAATGCCAGAAATTTGGGAAAGCTTTGCCCGTTTAGGTAAATCTTTATTTTTACTGATGATTGCAACTAATCTTTCCAAAATGGTTAATTGCCCTTCTTGGTCAAGCTTTTTAACCTCTGATAGAATTTCATTTATGTTAAGAGTAGTAGGCATGATGTAAAAATAAATCTTTTTTTGATGTTTGCAACTAGGAGGATCCTTTGAAACCGTTTTTAGGAATGGGATAACCTAAACTATCAAAAAATTTTAGTTTTTAGGCAAATAAATCCAAGCCTGAATCCCAGAAGCCAGGGTTACCAGTTCTCTGGTATAGTCTACTTAATAGCGGTCTGCTTGTTGGAGTTCTTGTTCTGTTAGTTCAAATACCATTCCTGTGATGCTGTCTCCTGGTGATGGAATGGCAATGGGATGATGTTGTTGGTTGCTGATGGCTAAGACTTGGGGGTCGGTGATTTCTAGGGTGCCTAGGGTAAAATTGGGCAGGGTGTCTGCTGTACCGGTTAAAAGGCGGTTAAAGGAGGATAGTTGAACTGATGGGAGTTGGAGGGTTCCGTAGGAAAAGAGGTGGGGCATGGTGGTGGTTTTGGGCTGGCGCGATGGGCTGTGCAGAAAAATTGCCTATAAATGTTCGTTTTAGAACTACTAGTTAAAAGAAAAAAAATCTTTAAACTATGTACTTTTCACTTTCAATTTTGTTTTATCCAGGTATTCCTGCAATTGTTCAAATGTCATACCCTTTATATCTAAAGATATTTTATTCTTAATTTCTCTGAAAGTTTTTACCGTGTCAAATTCTTTGACAACTTTAATCTTCGTTTTCATAATTCACGATTTCTTTAGGTGAATGAATTTCTAAAGTTTCACTTCTCATATACTAAACGTTTTTCAAAGTCAATAAGAGGTTTAATGTATTTTGATACCCCATTAGAAGAAACCAAATCAACTTGATTGTTTAATAGTTTTTCTAGATCCAGCTTCATTTGAATAAACTGTAGGCCTATTTTTTGGCTATAATCTAAATCCACTAAAATATCAATGTCGCTTTTAACATCTGCCATTCCTGTTACGTATGAACCAAATAGATACGCTTTCAAAACAGGTCTTGTTTTGAAATAGTTTTTAATTGATTCAATCTTGGCATTGTCAAGTATCATAAAACAAATATACAAAATCTAATAAGATGTCATATTCTATGGGGTTTTAGACTATTTGGGCAGGGTGTCAGCTATCTAGAGGCTGAAAAGGTATAGTTTATCCGATGGGAGTTGGAGGGTTCCGTAGGAGAAGAGGTGGGGCATGGTGGTGGTTTTGGGCTGGCGCGATGGGAATTGAGAAACGGTTGTTTTGGCGAAAAATCATCACGAA
The DNA here is from genome assembly GCA_903933995.1 of uncultured Bacteroidota bacterium. Classification (GTDB taxonomy): domain Bacteria; phylum Bacteroidota; class Bacteroidia; order Chitinophagales; family Chitinophagaceae; genus Sediminibacterium. The sequence goes on along the minus strand of CAIZMD010000064.1, from coordinate 1,316 downwards.
TGACTGAACCAAATAATCCTGACGGTCAATCCGCAGAGATTTCAATTACATTAGGAAGGCTTCCTTCGTTGATTCTTTTGAATAGTAGTGGTACGAGATTACTCAGTGTCCTTAGACGATTATCTGACCCACGTAAAACTGCAATTGTTAGAGGAAGTTTTTCGAGTTTCAGCTGGTATTGTAAATTTTGGTCAGCAGTAACAAAAAGTTCAAAACCATCGTCAATCATGAGCCTTAGTAATTCGCCATTCTTTTTGCTAAGCCAGCCTTTATCACGAACAGTCCAAACTTCATGATCTATTCCGAAATCATTTTTGAGTTTCCGCGGTAAACTTTCGTCAAGCAAAATTTTCATGGAGCATTTTCTCGGTAGTGAGCGTTTTTTTAGCCATTTCTAGAACGGCTAAAGCTGATTCTTTAGAAACAGAAGGAAAGTCGTCAAGAAACTCTGCTAAATCTTCGCCACCTTCAATATAGTCGAAGAGAGTTTGAACATGAACTCGAGTTCCTGCAAATACAGGAGCGCCGCTCATCACTTCAGGATCGATGCTTATTTCTCCGTATTTCATTGTTTAAAATTTTATAAATAAAGGTACTAAATATTTTTTAAGACCCTGCGAAGTTGAAAACCATTCCTGTGATGCTGTTCCCAGGTGATGGGTTTGGGCTGGCGCGATGGGAATTGAGGAACTAGTATTTGGCAAATTAATCATCCGATCTGACAATAATCACCTCTCCCATGAATTCTTCCGCCAATTTCATGGTCAATTCGCGTTTAACGGGCAATTGCTTTTTATTAAAGGACATTTCTTTGGGCTCATACCCTGCTGCTGATACTTGTATGGTTAGTTTCCTTTTATAGGAGTCGGGAACCAATAATTTAAATTGTCCATTGTTATTTGTGGTCACTCCTATGTTTTTGTCTTTAAAGTATACTGAAGCATAGGCTATGGGATTTAATTTGTCGTCTACAATTCTTCCTTCTATGAATTTTGTAGAGTCGGTTTTGGTTTTGGCTTTGTCTTGGGCTTTGGTTTTATGATCTGCCCTACCCTTGTTGGAAACTATTTCAATATTGGTTGCTTTGGCTTCATTTGGGAATTCGGCCTGTGTGGTTCCTAAAACTATTAGTCCGGCTAGTATTTTATTGAGTTTGGTTTTATATGGTGCGTGATAGTTGATTGCTCGGTTGAGTTGGGTTTGGGTGAAGCGGCCACAGATTTTTCCTGTGTTCCCTTGGTTCCCTTGTTTGAGGACTTCATAGAGTTCCTTGTCTGTGAGTTGGGTAAAGTCTATGACTGTTTTGCTGCATTGGG
>CAIZMD010000063.1 GCA_903933995.1 uncultured Bacteroidota bacterium | reverse complement strand
TTTTCTACCCCATTCTTCAAAGAGTTCTTTGGGCACATACTTGGTGCCGCTGGCTTCTTCGTGTCCGCGCATGCGAAAAGTCATGCACTCTATTAAATAAGGTTTCTGATGATTAATGCAAAATTCTCTAACGCCTTTGATGGTGTCATACACAGCTAAGACATCATTACCATCTATGCGAACGCCTTCCATACCATAGCCCTTGGCCCGGTCTACCAATCGCGCGCAGCGATACTGTTCTTCGGTGGGCGTACTAAGTCCATAGCCATTGTTTTCAATAATGAAAATCACTGGCAAATCCCATACAGCAGCCACATTCAAGGCTTCATGAAAATCACCTTCGCTGGTTCCACCATCGCCCGTAAATGCCAATGCTACTTTTCCTTGGTTACGCAATTGATGCGCCAAAGCGGCCCCATCGGCCAGCGCCAACTGGGGGCCCAAGTGTGAGATCATACCACAGATATGATATTCCTTGGTGCCAAAATGAAAACTGCGTTCCCTACCCTTGCTATAGCCTTCTTTGTTACCCTGCCATTGCTGAAAGAGTTTGTGCAAAGGCATGTTTCGGCCTGTAAAGACACCCAGATTTCTATGTAGTGGAAAAATCCATTCGTCTTGTTGCAGGGCCATGGTAGCCCCTACTGAAATAGCTTCTTGCCCAATGCCACTAAACCATTTGCTAATTTTTCCCTGTCTGAGTAAGACCAACATTTTCTCCTCAATCATTCTGGGGAGCAATAATTGTTGGTAAATGTCAAGAAGGGTTTGGTTGCTTAGGTCTTTTCTATTTAAGTGCATGGCGGGCTTCTGAGTTTAGTCTCTGCTACCCAATTTACTCAATAGTTTTAGCATTTCTATGTACAACCAAACAATGGTTACTAGTAGGCCAAATGCGCCATACCATTCCATGAATTTGGGAGCACCACGCTCAGCACCTTGTTCAATCATGTCAAAATCCATGATCAGGTTCAAAGCAGCAATTGCAGTCACAAACAAACTGATACCAATGCTGAGCAAACTGTTGTCATACATGAAACTAATGTTCACGCCAAACAGGTTTAACACCATAGTAATCAAGTAGAAGATTCCAATGCCTACAGTAGAAGCAATGATCACTGCTTTGAATTTTTCTGTAGCTCGTACAATTCTAAAATTATACAAAAGGAACATGGCTATTGCCACGCCAAATGTGAGTCCTACTGCTTGCATTACTAGACCAGGATATTTGGTAGCAAATGCGGCGTTGAAGATGGCAGAAATACCACCAATAAACAAGCCTTCTAACAAACCATATAAGGGTGCTAAGAAAGGAGCCCAATTGGGTTTGAAACTGATGGCGATTGCGGTAATTAAACCACCAAAAATACCAACCATCATCAAGATATTCATGGTATCCTGCTTGAATTCCGCATACAAGTTCCAGTTAAAAGCGGCACCTGCAATTAGCATGATCATGAGGAAACCAAATTTGTTAATCGCACCACGTACACTCATCACACCTTGATTGGACGCTTCAATTGCGCTACCCTTATCAAACATTTTCTCCGTTAAGGTTGGATTACCAGATTTAAAAATTGCCATAGTTCAAATAATTTTTTCTGTAACAAATATAACGATTGGAAAGCTCATAGATTGTATGCTTCCCTCAATGAAATGATAAAATTGATTATCGGTACTTATTTTTTAAGGCCGGGATAGTGGTCTACAGTTTCAAAAACATAGTTGGGATTGCGCTTTACTAGTTGGATAAACTGCACCAAGGCCAGACTGTCTTGGCTTTTATGAAACATCCGGTCATGGGTTAGGATGACCAAGTGTTTGGGTTGGTAGGTATAGCCATGGGCTACCAAAGTATCTACTTGGGCAGCCAATTGTTCAGGGCTTTGTACCGGGCGGGCCGATTTATGGTCAAAATTCCATTCCATATCCCAACCTATCACATTGAAGCCGGCACTATCCAATAACCTGGAAACGGGACGTACCAACCTACTGGCTTTGATCACAGTATCTCTGACCCAGGCATTATTACCGGGAAGGCGGATAATTTTTGGTGCAGGTGCCAACGAGTCCTGGGTTCTTAAAAAATCGGCCAACGCCATTTGAGGATGCTGGTAGAAATACTTGTATTTACCCATAGCGTGGTTATAGCTATGGTTGGCCAATAGTGTTTGAGGATAATTATTACGGATGGTTGCCACAATTTGTTTACCATCAGATTTCATGCGCTGGTGCAGGCCAATCATAAAAAAACTGGCTTTCACCCCCTCTTGCTGGCAGATCTTGATGCAATTCATGGTTCCATGTTGGGGGCCATCGTCAAATGTGAGATAGATATAGGTTTTTTGGGTGTCTATTTGGTACACGGTATCTGCAACAGGAACAGGAACTGGGCTATCCTGGCTATTAGCATCTTCTTGAACCCTGATAACTTCTATCTCCTTAACTGGCTGATTGTTACAGGCAAAAATGAATACAACACAAGAAATCAGGCAAAAATATTGAACAGTGAGCTTAGGGAATTGGAACATGTATCATCATTATTGGGGCGCAAATCTAATCAAATAGCCAAATTATTCGTTGTTTAAACGTTTTACGCAATCGTTTGACCAATATCTATCAAAAATTAGCCATGAATAAGCGTAGTTGTAGTATCTTAGCGGGGCTCAAAAAACAGCCTGGCTACTGGGCCAAACGGATAAAACTTCATGATTTGCTAGCCATGGCTTCACTTATTTTTGAATTCTACCAATGAACAGACAAGAAGAACTTCTACAAGACGTAGTAATCAAGTTCGCCGGCGATAGCGGCGATGGGATGCAATTGACAGGTCAACAGTTCACCAACAATACCGCCATGTTAGGTATTGATTTGGCTACTTTCCCTGATTTTCCAGCCGAGATTAGGGCCCCAATAGGAACCTTACCCGGTGTATCTGGTTTCCAATTGCACTTTTCTAGTGAAAGAATTTATACCCCAGGTGACAACTGTGACGTACTGGTTGCCATGAATGCGGCGGCTTTAAAAGTGAATTTAAAAAGCATCAAAAAAGGCGGTAAAATTATTGCTAATATTGATGGGTTCGATAGCAAAAATCTTCGTTTGGCCAACTATCCAGATGGGGTTAACCCATTGGAAGATGGTAGCTTGGATGGTTTTCAATTAACCAAGGTAGACGTAACCAAATTAACTCGTGAATCTCTAAAAGACTTTACTGACTTAGGTGTTAAAGAACGTGACCGCGCTAAGAACATGTTTGTATTGGGTCTAATCTACTGGATGTATAACCGTAGTTTGGAAACTACCATCGAGTTCTTGAAAGAAAAATTTGGCAAAAAACCTACCATTTTTGAATCCAACGTGAAAGTGTTGAAAGCTGGATACAATTATGGCGATACTACAGAAAGCTTTACTACTCGTTACAAAGTGGAAAAAGCCAAAATGGTTCCAGGTCTTTACAGAAGTATCATGGGTAACCAAGCTCTGAGCTATGGTTTGGTAGCAGCTTCTGAAAAAAGTGGCTTGCCCATTTTCTTGGGAACCTATCCTATTACTCCTGCAACCGATATCCTACATGAGTTGAGCAAATACAAATCATTTGGTGTTCGCACTTTCCAAGCGGAAGATGAGATTGCTGGTATTGGTGCTGCCATTGGCGCTAGCTACGGTGGAGCATTAGGTATCACTACTACATCAGGTCCTGGTATGGCTTTGAAAACAGAAGCCATGGGATTGGCCATGATGTTGGAAATTCCTTTGGTCATTGTAAACATTCAACGCGGTGGACCTTCTACAGGTTTGCCTACTAAAACAGAACAGTCTGATTTAATGCAGGCTTATTATGGACGTAATGGTGAAGCTCCAATTCCAGTCATTGCTTCTTCTACCCCAAGCGATTGCTTTGACGTAGCATTTGAAGCCGTGCGTATTGCTGTGCAACACATGACTCCCGTGATTTTGCTGAGCGATGGTTATATTGCCAATGGTGCTGAACCTTGGAAATTCCCCAAAGCAGCAGACTTACCAAAGATTGAAGTAAGCTTCAAACAATCAAAAGACGAAGGAGACGACAAATACAAACCATACAAGCGTGACGAAAAATTAGTTCGCCCTTGGGCCGTTCCTGGCACAGCAGGTTTGGAACATCGCATTGGTGGTTTGGAAAAGCAGGATGTAACTGGTAACGTAAACTACGAACCAGAGAATCACCAGCACATGATCAATGTTCGTCAAGCCAAAGTAGACAAGATTGCAGACTATATTCCTTTACAAACCATTGACAGCGGAGCCGATAAAGGTAAAGTGTTGATCCTTGGTTGGGGTTCTACCTATGGTGCTATCAAAAGCGCCTGTCATGAACTACAAGCAGAAGGTCATGCCGTGAGCCACGCGCATATTCGCTACCTGCGCCCCTTCCCTAAAAACTTAGGCGAGATCTTGAAAAACTTTGATAAAGTATTGGTACCTGAAATCAACAATGGTCAGCTGGTAAGAATTATCCGCGATGCTTATTTTGTTGACGCTATTCCTTACAACAAAGTGATGGGTATTCCTATCACCAAGTCTGAATTGGTAGATCAGGTGCATAAACTGTTATAACCCCTTTACTAAATACATTCAACCAGAAGCAACTCCTAAACGGGTTGCTTCTTTGTTTTATAGAAGTGTTTGAAAATTGCCGAACCGGCTTTGCGTTATTCCGAATTGTGTTTCGCTTAACAATCGATTCGGAATAGTAGTTAGTTTTTGGATTTTTAAAAAGGGGCTGTTTTTATACTTGTTCTAGTATAAAAACAGGGGTTCTATTTTATACACGTTCTAGTATAAAACCAAAAAGAAATTTATACTCGTTCTAGTATAAAATAGAGATGCCATTTTTATACTTGTTCTAGTATAAAAATGGAGGGTTTTTGAAATGCTGAAAAACAAGTGGGAAAAGAGAAAGTGTAGAGGAAGAAAGTGAAGAGTGAAGAGTGAAGAGTGAAGTGTGAAGAATGAAGAATGAAGAGTGAAGAGTTAAGAGTGAAGAGTGAAGAGTGAAGAATGAAGAATGAAGAGGAAGAATGAGAGGCA
>CAIZMD010000062.1 GCA_903933995.1 uncultured Bacteroidota bacterium | reverse complement strand
GGGTAAGTGGCACCTGCAGGTAGGTTATTACCATCCCATTTGTCATGAATGTATAAATCAAATTCTATTCTAATGGCATTATGATTGGGGAGTGTATCTTTTTTAAAAAGTACATAATTAGTGTTAAATCTCCCAAATACTTTAGACCCATTATAAGAACTAATTTTTAACGAATCTACTTGTCCAACGATGTTAAATATTCTGAAGTTTGTTTTACTGCTATCTTCAAAACCATTTTCATATATTACCATTTTGTCAGGTAAATTCTTAAAGCAGGAATTCAGGCTAACCATCAGGAACGCCAAAAGCAACCATCTAAAACTTAAAGTAATTGTAGTTTTTATAAACATCTTTTCTTAAGAATATGGCCAAAAATAGGCTATACCCTTGTAAAAATACGGTGTAGTAGAAACTGTTTTTATATTTTGGGTTTTTCCTATATTTAAGACCTAAAACGATTGTCATATGACAGCATTTGTAGGTGAACTACTAGGTTCCGCAGTTTTATTAGTACTTGGTCAGGGTGTAGTTGCCAATGTGGTACTGCCCAAAACCAAAGGAAATGGGGGAGGGCTTATTGCCATTACCCTTGGATGGGGAATGGCAGTTTTTGTGGCAGTTTATTGTGTTTCTGCTGCAAGTGGCGCGCATTTGAATCCAGCAGTAACCATCGCGCTAGCAATAGTTGGAAAATTTGAATGGTCCTTAGTGCCTTCTTATATATTAGCCCAGCTCTTGGGTGCCATGTTGGGTTCAACTATTTCTTGGTTTCAATATAGACAGCATTTTGATGAACAAGCTAGTGCCGCAGATAAATTAGCCTGTTTTGCCACTAGTCCGGCCATTAAAGGGGTTGGACATGCGCTTTTTAGTGAAGCCATTGGAACATTTGTGCTAATCATTGGCGGTTTAATGGTCATCAAAGGCGCTGATAGCCTTGGTCCACTTGACGCGCTCCCTGCTGGATTGCTGGTTTTGGCCATTGGTCTAAGCCTTGGTGGGGTCACCGGTTACGCCATTAATCCAACCCGTGACCTTGGCCCTAGAATCATGCACAGCATCTTACCCATCAAGGGAAAGGGGAGCAGTAACTGGGATTATGCATGGATTCCGGTGGTTGGGCCAATCATTGGGGCGGTCTTAGCAGCCCTCTTGTATCAAGTATTATCTGCTTAAAGCGGTAATTGGAAGAATTTGTGTAAAAAATCGCCAGATTTTATGCAAAATCAGCTTTTTTGAAACGTTCTATCCCTTACCTTTGCGGCCAAATCAAGATATATTTTTGATTGGATTTCAGTACATTTTTAAACCTATATATCTCTCCAGAAATGGCTACAAAAGGTAAAATCAAACAGATTATTGGTGCGGTAGTTGACGTACATTTTCCAGACGACAACACCCTTCCTGAGATTTTCAACGCGTTGGAAATCACCAAAGAAAACGGCGACAAGCTGGTTTTGGAAGTGCAACAACACCTTGGTGAAGACAGTGTTCGTACCATTGCAATGGACGGAACTGAAGGCTTGGTTCGTGGAATGGAAGTAATTGACACTGGTAAAGCTATTGCTATGCCAACTGGTCCATTGGTAAATGGCCGTTTGTTCAACGTAACTGGTGACGCCATTGATGGATTGCCACAAGTGAGCAAAGAGAATGGACGCCCCATTCACAACAAACCCCCATTATTTGAAAACCTAAGTACTGCTTCTGAGATCCTGTTTACAGGTATCAAAGTAATTGACTTGATTGAGCCATACGCAAAAGGTGGTAAGATTGGTCTATTTGGTGGTGCGGGTGTGGGTAAAACCGTATTGATTCAAGAATTGATCAACAATATTGCCAAAGGCCATGGTGGTCTTTCTGTATTTGCTGGTGTGGGTGAGCGTACTCGTGAGGGTAATGACTTGTTGCGTGAGATGATTGAAGCAGGTATCATGAACTATGGTGATGCTTTCAAACATAGCATGGAAGAAGGTGGATGGGATTTGAGCAAAGTAGATATGGAAGGTTTGAAAGAATCTAAAGCAACCTTCGTATTTGGTCAAATGAACGAACCTCCAGGAGCCCGTGCTCGTGTGGCTTTGAGCGGTTTGACTATTGCGGAATATTTCCGTGATGGCGATGGTACTGGAAAAGGTAAAGACATCTTGTTCTTCGTAGATAATATCTTCCGTTTCACACAAGCTGGTTCTGAAGTATCTGCCCTATTGGGTCGTATGCCTTCAGCGGTAGGTTATCAGCCTACTTTGGCTACTGAAATGGGTCTGATGCAAGAACGTATCACTTCTACCAAAAATGGTTCTATTACCTCTGTACAGGCGGTATACGTACCTGCGGATGACTTGACGGATCCAGCTCCTGCAACAACATTTGCTCACTTAGATGCAACCACGGTATTAAGCCGTAAGATTGCGGATTTGGGTATCTATCCTGCGGTGGATCCATTGGATTCAACTTCAAGGATCTTGACCCCAATGATTGTGGGTGACTTGCACTATGATTGTGCCAACCGTGTTAAATTGATCTTACAGCGTTATAAGGAATTGCAAGATATCATTGCCATCTTGGGTATGGATGAATTGAGCGATGACGATAAAATGACCGTACAACGTGCTCGTAAAGTGCAGCGTTTCTTGTCTCAGCCTTTCTTTGTGGCCGAGCAGTTCACTGGTTTGAAAGGTGTGTTTGTAGACATCAATGATACCATTCGCGGATTCAACGCCATCATGGATGGTGAAGTTGATGAGTATCCAGAAGCTGCCTTTAACTTGGTAGGTACTTTGGAAGATGCAGTTGAAAAAGGTAAGAAAATGATGGAAGCTGCTAAAGCCTAATTTTTATGAACGTAGAAATATTAACACCCGAAAAAAAGCTGTTTAGCGGTGAAGTCTATGGCGTTCAATTGCCAGGCATTACGGGTCTTTTTGAAATTTTAGACAAACACGCTCCCTTGGTTTCTGCCTTGGGTAAGGGTAATGTCAAAATCTTAAAAGACAAAAACAGTTTTGAAAATTTCTCTATCCAGGGAGGTTTTGTAGAAGTTTTAGACAACAAAGCAACGGTATTGGTAGAAGGTGCAGTAGCATTGTAATACCAGTCTGAACATAGTGAGCCCCCGGCAAGTTGTCGGGGGCATTTTTGTTTATAGAACTTTGTTATGATGATCAATCCACATTTGCTGACAAAGCATTGAAAATATTAAGTATGAATAGTCCTGTTTTTTTGAAAAGTGATGATTTAGAATTTCTTTTATTTTATATGGATGAAAAATCCCTTGTCTTTCGATTCTACTTTCATCAAAATAATAATTAAAAATTTCTTGATCTTGCCTGAACCAAGAACGAATTGGTAATCCAAATCCAGCTTTGGACCTATTAATTATTTTGGACGGTAGTACATTTTCCATTGCTTTCTTCAAAATGTATTTTTGTTTGCCATTGTTATATTTTAAATTAATTGGAACGGAGTTCATAAATTTTACTAATTCTAAATCCAAAAATGGAACTCTAGCCTCTACTCCAACTGCCATGCTCATTTTATCGGTATATGATAGATTAAGGGATAAAAGATCAAACTGTTGATCTGCCAAGAGTAAAGCATTTAAAGAATCTAAACCTGTATTTTCTAAGAAAAAGTTCTCTAAACAATTTGATTGTTTTTCAATCAAATTCTCTTTAAACAGAGAATTCAATAATGGTTTATTTGCCCAATAAAAATAATTAGGAAGTCTTT
>CAIZMD010000061.1 GCA_903933995.1 uncultured Bacteroidota bacterium | reverse complement strand
ATCTTTGACCAATAAGTCGGCGTTTTTAGTGGCAATATTTAAAAGCGTTTTCTTACCCGTAGAAATAAAGTGGGCAGTGGCGGCTTCGTATAAATGACCACTATTGTATAATTCGTGGCTTAGATCTGGATCTTTTTCCCAACGCTTGGCGCCAATCCAAGGATGAAGCTTTTGCGGCTTCATGGTTCTAAAAGTGTAGAGATAACCATCTGGCTCTTGGGCATCGGCAATGATGCCAATGAGGGTATCAATGCTACGTTCCAGTAAAGGATTGGGTTTTACCTGCAAGGAATAAGAAGCGCCTTCTATGAACTTATAAATATCCGTATCGTCAAAAGGGTATTCGGTAATATTGGTTGGATCCTTTTTACCAGCTGCTTTTAAGAAATTGTCTATTCGTCCCTGTTCGCGGCATTTCTGTAACACATAAGGAATGGTAATGTCTGCATTAATGTCTATGCGAGGAGCCCAAAACTGATCATGCACGTGCACGTGGTTAAATGTCACGGGCTGAATGGGATAATCACGTTTTTGATTTTGGGCTTGCGCCGATACGGTAAACAATGCGGCGGCTAAGAGCAGCTTTGAGCTTGTGTTGGCTGTTTTTTTCATGCTTGCTAGAATGGAGCATGAATTTACGTTAGATGGGGGGATTGGGGAAATCTAATCAATCTGTCGCGATGGTTTAAAAATTAAGTATGGTATCCAAATGATACTAAATGCTATTAATCCCTTGGCATTGGCTTTAACGTCTTCAATGTCAAAACGGCCATGAATACGTTTTTTTAAAAGGATATTACTATATGCTTGTGCAGATTCTATGGCAATCCCAAAACCTAGCAGGACAAAGAAGATTAATATATGGGTAGTAAGATTTTTACCATAGAGCATATTTAAAAATCCAGCTGCAAGAAAATAGAATGCTGCATGAAGTTCTTTATCGTAATGATGAAAGACAGATGGAAGTTTGATCATGAAGCCAATAACTGATAGAATTAAGGCTAGAATGGTTAGGAGGGTTTTAGGCATTTGCATGATTTTAGATCCATCCAATTTCTTTCACCGTCATATCTGTTTCTTCTTCACCGGTATGCTGGGTAGACTTGGGTTCAAATAATAAATTGAACACGGTATCACCATTGGTATGAGGTCTGTGCTCCACGCCTTTTGGCACAATTAGAATTTCTCCTTCATTCACTGAAACGGTGGTGCCGTCACGGAAGTCCATGAGCAGGGTTCCTTTAAAGACCATGAATAACTCGTCTTCCTGTTCATGACTATGCCAAACAAAATCATCTTTGAGTTTACAGAGCTTTACATACTGGCCATTGAGTTCTCCAATAATATGTGGTGTCCAAAGGGAATCAAAGAGGGAGAATTTCTGGGCTATATTGATGGGTGCTGGTGTCATAGTTCGTTTGGATTTGCTTAAAATGAAATTACAATATACCAATTGTAATAGTTTGTTTTTATCCCATTGCTGCAATCAGGTTGGCGCATTGTTCCTGATGTCTAGTAATGTGAAAACTGAGAAACTCCAGCCTTTGTTGAAAATCCATTGCCCCAGAAATGGGATGTGGATGGGCTTGAAGTCTTAATTCATCGTCTTGAATAAATTCACCAAAGGATTCTAGTAAGTCTTGTAATCCTTGCAAGGATGCTATCCAAAAACTAAGAGGGCCACCCATTCTTGGAGCAGCAACAGCTGGTACTATTTCTTTGGGTTTCCATGTGAGACGGATAATTTCATCAATGGGCATGTCTTTGTGATTGGACTCAAAACTGCGTTCAAAATTGCCAGCTCTAATTGCGGTTAATGTCTTCCACATGCCAAATATGGCGCCGTGCTCTGCCCAGAACAGGTGCTCTGTGTTTTCTATGATATTCCAAGATTCGGGGTTGGGTTTCCACTGAGCTTGGGTATCAGTAAGGTTAGCGATTTGCGCAAGGTAAGCTGCGCGATCTTTTGCTACTGCTTGAATCAGGGATTGGGTGAGCATGACTATTTTATTAATTTGTTGAGGGTTTTAAAAAATCAAGTATCGCGCTAGCAAATTCTTTGGTTCCTGATGCGGAATTATGATTTCCGGGTACTGATACAAAACGGGAATTGGGAATCATTTGTTGGAGATCTTTTCCATTGCCATTGTCGGCATCTTCTGTTCCACAAATGACCAAAACAGATTGTTTCAATTTTGCCAGCTGTTCTTTTGAGGTAGATGGTTGTTCTTTTTGTTGGCTAGCAAGCACTTTGGGATTCAGACCTTTCTCTCCTATATATTTTCTAAAGGATTCATACCCAGGAATGGTATCGTTCATCAATGCATTGTAAAAGCCAATTCTTCTTGGCCAATTGGGATTGGTAAAGTCTGCTCCCATACCACCTAGTACAGCGGAACTACAATGTTGATCAATTACCAATAGACTAGCAAGAATAATGGAACCTCTTGAATAACCAATGGCTTTATATGATTTGAATTGAAGGTATTGCATCAAACCCATCAGGTCTTTGGCTTCTGCATTATTGGCATAAGCTGCTGGATTTTCGGGTTTGTCTGATAATCCATTGCCTCTTAGGTCTACCAAGATTAACTGATATCCTTTTGAGAGCAGGCTATCGTAAATGGGTTTCTTTTTCCAATCATTGAGGGTATTGGTAAAGCCGTGAATAAGCAATACAGGTTCACCCTTTCCGGCAATTTGGTAATGGATCTTGGTTTTGTCAAAAGAATTATAGTAATTGGATGTTTGGGCTTGGGTAATTGCAGAAATTAGTAGATACGTGGAAAGCATCAATTGGTATAGGGAGGTGATTTTCATTTGTGGTATTTCTGGCAATTATTTAAATTTAATAAAAATATCCAGGAAATCAATTTAGGCAGTTTGGTATGTAATACGTTTTACGAGATGCTACTATTTCAAAACTTCTATTTTCAGCGCATTAGCAATTTCTGAACTGCGGTTCATTACTTTTAAAATTAAACCATCCTTACCTATTAAGAAATGGGTTGGATAACCATGAACTTGTAATTTCTGAGATAAATACGCTTCTGAAATTGAAATGGTAGCATAATCAAACTCAATAGTTTTCAGAAACTTTTTTAAATCATCTTCTGAATCATAAGCCATACTTAAAAATAAAATATCATTTCTGTCTTTATACTGCTGAACCATTTTATTTAATTCAGGCATTTCTTTCCTACAGGGCAAACAATTAATAAACCAACATTTTAAAACGATGATTTTCCCTTTCGTATTTTCTTTACTATATACATTGCCATTTAAATCGGTAAAATTAAAATCTGGTATTGTTTTGCCTTCTTGTTTAAATTGTTGAAAAGCATTTAAACCAAAGTTCCGCACCTGATCTTTGATTGATTTGTCACTTGAGTCATTCAATTTTATAAGCTTATAAAACAATTGTCTATTTTTCTCAACTCGAATAACTATATAATCTCCAGTACATAATAGTTCAAAGAATTTTTCTCTATT
>CAIZMD010000060.1 GCA_903933995.1 uncultured Bacteroidota bacterium | reverse complement strand
TTACTACTATTTAAAGAACGATAATAGACTTTTACTTCAACGCCAGCCAGTGTGGTGGTAATGATGCCATTTTTTTGTTGCAAAATTTGTTCACCTAATGCTTGTAGTTCTGGCTGATGTATTTTTTGGGCGTAAGTAAAAATGGAATGATGTAAGATGAGGCCCTTGTTGGGATTAGAAATAAAAACCCCTTTAGGTGAAATCACGGTAGCATAACCCGTTTCCATAATTTTTACCGTGTTCACCACCGTAGCAAATTGCTCCAGAGCCAAGTCTATAGACAGCACACCTACCACGGTTTTACCCTTATTTGTTGTAGCATAAATAGGAACTGAATATGTAGTCATCATGGCATTGCCACCACCAGCATCAAAATAAGGTTCGGACCAATGTGCTTGCTTGCTGTTAGTGGGAACTGTGTACCATTCTTTGGAGCAGTAATTATAGTCTTGATTACCCAATTGTTTGCTAACAATGCTATCTGCTTGTCTAAAAGCATAGGGCGCAAAATATTGATCTCTATTTGAATAGTAATTTGGCGCCAATGCAATAGCGCAACCCATGATCTGCGGATTGTTTTGCAACATGTTTTTAGTAATGCCCCATAAGGAATCCGGGGTACTAAGTTTTTGTTCTACCAACCAAACATAGTTGCGAGCCAGCTGCGTGATGGGAACAATGGTTTGTTCAATTTGCTTTGCCGTATTCTCTGTTAATAGATGGGCATTTTGATAGGTCATTTTTTCTAGTTGCTGTCTAGAAAAACTATAGAACACCAATAAAAGCACTATAAACAACAAGACACAGAAAGACAGGACGTATGCCACAATCCTAGCCGAAAGTGATTTGTTGGTATTAAACATTAGAGGCTTTCAAAACATATTTAAAAAGAATCTAAAGTTACAAGTACTACAAAGTCTTGGGGCGTTTATAGTAAAGAGTATTTCGTCAAAATATAGCTTCCATTAAGCAGATAGAAAAAGTTAGTGGCATAGGTTAAGCCGATGAATCCCTTTTAGTAATTGCCGAATTTTGTATAGTACTGGCTAGCTCTAAGCTTTAGTTTTAAAAACAAAAAGCATTTTATGAGAATCTTATGTGTTATACTAGCCATTGCCCTAGTATCCTGTGAAAACAAAACAAGCAATCAGTGGACTACCTTATCATTGGTACAAGACAAACCTGTGATTGTCAACATCAATTTAAATGAAAAAGATACCACCAAAGATGCGGGTGATGAATTTGCCTTTGAAGCCAAGCTACGCGATACTGCCAACAATGAAGTAGGTACCGTTCTTGGTATGTTGGTTACAGTTACGCTACCACACAATGCAGGAGTTGATAGTAACAATCAAGAAGAAAAGTTAAGCGAAATTGCTTACCATTTTTCTGATACCGATGGCCTAGTGGTAGAAGGTATTAATGGATACGCAGTTAACTCACCCGTGATGCCCATTAATGTTCCCCAACTAAGGGCCATTGTAGGTGGCACAGGAAAATACAAGGGCGCACGCGGCCAAGTTACCTTAGTACATAAGGAAGACGGAAAGTACTATCATACCCTGGAGTATAAGCTAGACTAAGTATACAGTTGGGAGTTTATAATTTAGGCTCCCAACCCTTCTCATACTGTC
>CAIZMD010000059.1 GCA_903933995.1 uncultured Bacteroidota bacterium | reverse complement strand
TGAGTTCAATAAAGCCATTATTGACGCCACCAAGGATCATTGTGTGAGTTATAAAATCAATACGGCTTTTTATGAATCACAGGGCTTGAAGGGTTGGGAATCTATGGAGAAAACCCTGCATTATATCCCGGATACCCATTTGAAAATTGCGGACGCAAAGCGTGGCGATATTGGCAATACCTCTGCCCAATATGCCAAGACCTTTTTTGAAGTATTGCCCTTTGATGCAGTTACCATTGCACCCTATATGGGAGAAGATAGTGTTAGACCATTTTTAGAATATGAAAACAAATGGAGCATTGTATTAGGATTAACTTCTAATGCAGGCGGGAATGATTTTCAACAATTATTGGTGAGCAATGCATACCCTGAATCTAATATGATTCCCAATCTTACCCAAGGGAATACAGAAAAAAGATTGTATGAGAAAGTATTGGAAAAAGTGGCTTCTTGGGGAACAGCAGACAACCTCATGTTTGTAGTGGGCGCCACTAGGGCTAGTGATTTGGAACATATTAGAACCATCATCCCAGAACATTTCTTATTAGTACCAGGCGTTGGGGCGCAAGGAGGTAGCTTAGAAGAAGTATCAAAATATGGTATGAATAAAGATTGTGGCCTATTGGTGAATGCCAGTAGGGCAGTCATCTTTGCTAGTTCTGATACAGATTTTGCCCAAAAAGCAACCGAGGTTTCTGCGGGCTATGCAACAGAAATGAAGCAATACCTTTTGGGTTAATGTATTTTATTTTGCCAAGCGTTTTTCTATAGTATTGGCTAACTCATTAGCCCAAACTGCGTGCGATTTGGCAGAATAATGTAGTTGATCACCCGCAAGCAAACTAGTATCATTTTTGGCTAGTCTGGTTTGTGCGGTAATATTGATAAAATGACATTGGTGTTTGCTGGCAAAATTTTGACAGATCAAATTAAAGTCATCAATTTCTTTACTGGCATTACCAATAGAGCGTTTACTGGCAAATGGGGTAACGCTCCAATCCGGAATAGACAATACCACACATTTATTGCTGTTTCCCCCTGCAAAATGAATGGCTTTTTTGAGTAGGAATTCAAAATCATTTTCAAATCCTTTAATGGGTAAGCCACGGTATTGGTTATTTACCCCAATCAGTAAGGTTACAAAATCATAGCTTGTTTCTAATTGGTGGTTGAGTATATGATCAGCCAATTCAAAACTGGTCCAACCCGTTTGTGCTACTATTTCTGGGGCATGAAAATGAAATCCTTTTTTACGCAATAGCTGAATGGTTTGATAAGGAAATCCAGCGTGTAAGGGAACAGATTCTCCAATGGTATAAGAATCGCCCAAGCAAAGCATGCTATTGATATGGGTACTCATTAAAAATGTGCTTTTAGAATACTATAAAATTGGTAAACGTCTTCAAAACTACAATACAATGGGGCAGGGGCCACCCTAATCACACCAGGTTCTCGATAGTCAACAATAATGCCATTTTCAATCATTTTGTCATGAATAGCACGGCCTTGATCTTTAAAGTATAGGCTTAATTGTGCGCCACGCCACTGAGGATCAGTGGGAGTTATAATTTCAAAATTCAAGTTGGGCAATTGTTGTAATAGCCACTCTAAATAAGCAGTAAGTTGCAAACTTTTTGCACGCAAAGCCTGAATACCTGCTTCATCAAAAATGGCCAAAGAAGCTTTTAACCCAATCATATTGAATACCTGGGTGGTACTGATATTCCAACCACTGGCATTGGGTTTGGCATGAAAACCTTTTTCCATTTTGAACCTGGTTTGTTCATCATTGCCCCACCAACCAGCCAGCCTTGCTGTATCACTATTAGAAGCCCATTGCTCATGTACAAATACACCACCAACTGCACCAGGCCCAGCGTTCAAATATTTGTAACTACACCAGACAGCAAAATCTACTTTCCAGTCATGCAATTGCAAAGGAATATTACCCGCCACATGGGCAAGATCAAAGCCAGCAATTGCTCCAACAGCATGCGCAGCTTGGGTAATAGCTTTCAAATTATAAAACTGCCCAGTATAATAATTGATTCCACCCATCATGACCATGGCAAGTTTTCTTCCTGCTTGCGCAATGGTATCTAGAATATCTTCCTCACGCAGTAGCTTTTCACCTTCCCTTGGACTAATTTCAATAATGGCTTG
>CAIZMD010000058.1 GCA_903933995.1 uncultured Bacteroidota bacterium | reverse complement strand
TTTGTAATTGCGGATTATTATGCCAACCCTAGTGCGTTTTCCATCAACTGTATTAATAAGTCAAGACCATCCCTGCATTGTAACGGGAAATGTCAAATGTTCCAAAAATTGCAAAAACAAGAACAGAAAGACCAACAGCTACCAGAAAGAAGAATTGAAAACAAATTAGAAATTATAACTCAGGAAATAGCACTTCCAAGTTTAAAGCAGTCAACTGTTTTATTGAACCATACAATATGTCATCTTCAGTCTCCATTGTTGAAGGGGAATAAGAAGGACTTTTTTCATCCTCCACAAGTTTAGACCCTATTCCGTCTAACCATTTATTATTTCTTGAATTTTAAAAAATTGTGATGAAAAAATCATTAGTGGCAATCTTATTGCCTTTGAGTATTGGCATGTTATTATTAAATGCATGTACAAAAGATAGTAGCCCAGAAATGGACCCAACCATTGGCTTAGTAAAAATATCTGAAGGTTATGTACTTGGCGCAGCTACAAAAGCTGAAATTTATAGCAAACAAAACGCAATTTATACCGGTTATAACAAATTTTATGTGGCATTATACGATTCTGCTTCAGGCGCCAGACTAGAAGATGCTCATATTAAACTTTCCCCTTTGATGGATATGGGTACCATGAAACATGCTTCTCCCTTTGAAAATCCATCAAGTAATTTAGCCGTTAACAAACTATTTCCTTGCAATGTCATTTTTATCATGTCTTCAATGGGAGGCAGTTGGACTGTAAGTATGACAATCCATAATCACAAGAATAATAAAGAAGGCTCAGTTACAATGCCTGTTAAAGTGATAGACCCTATAAAATCAAGAATACACTCTTTTACATCTGCTAAAGATGGTGGAAAATACTTTGTAACCTTAATTGACCCATCTTCTCCCATTGTAGGAATTAATGATATGGAGATTGCTATTTACAAGAAAACCAGTATGATGAGTTTTCCTGCAGATAGTAGCCTTACCGTATCAAATACACCTGAAATGCCTACCATGGGGCATGGATCTCCAAATAATATTAACCCAACACATATTGGGAATGGACATTATAAGGGAAAAGTGAATTTTACCATGACAGGATTGTGGAAACTGAATATGGATTATCTGTCTGGAACAGCAGTAGCAGATACTACTCAATTTTTTGAAGTTCAATTCTAACCATCATTGCAGGCGGTTTTGATCACCGCCTGCTTAAATAAATTTTTATGAAACTTGCATTAGCCGTTTCAATTGCCCTCTTTTCTTTTGTCAATACCATTACTGCCCAAGAATCTGTAAATCAGGTAACATTAGACAGTTTGAATATTGTTCAATTAGAAGAAGTACATGTTGTTGGTATTAGAAAGCCATTGCATCAGAAAATGTTGCATTATTATAAATCCAATAATGCTGCCACGCTAGAAGACATATTGTCCAGACTACCAGAATTGTCTTTAACAAGAAGGGGGACTATGGGAATGGAGCCCGCCATCAGATACTTGAATGGTGGTCAAATTAATGTACAAATAGATGGCATGAATATTCATGGTGCATGTACCGATAAAATGGATCCTGTCAGCATTTATGTTGAACCCATTAATTTAGAGAACCTACAAGTTCAAACTGCTAATTCCGGCTTCATCAATGGCTCATCCATTGGAGGAACATTGAATTTTAAAATGGCAGAGCCAGTTTTCATGGAAGACAAAAAAATCACTGGTCAGTTCAATAGTGGATACCAAACAGCATCTAGCGGATTTTATGAGTCACTCAGAATAAATTACAACAGTAGTCGTTGGGCTTTCAGGGCCAGTGGCACTTATAGGAATCACCAAGATTATACTAGTGGCGGTGGCAATCTTATCCCATTTTCTCAATATCAAAAAATGAACTATTCCTTTTCTGCCAAATACCAGCAAAATGCTCATAGTTATATAAAACTGGACTTCCTGGGTGACGATGGGTGGAATATTGGATATGCTGGTTTACCAATGGATGTTGGTTATGCAGCTGCCAGAATTGGCTCAATCAGTTACTACCATGAACAACCGAAAACCAAATTGAGCAAGTGGATGGCCAAAATCTATAGCAATTCAGTGAGACATTTTATGGATGATGCAAAACGACCATTTGTTCCCATGCATATGGATATGCCTGGCGAAAGCAAAACTTCTGGATTTATTACTGAATGGAATTTGAATGTGAGTAAAAGACAACAGTTCCAATTTAGGGCGGATGGTTCAACTACATTTTTAAAAGCTTCTATGACCATGTATCAGACGGGTCAAGTGCCAATGTATATGCTTACATGGCCCAACAATCATAGAAATCAAATAGGGATGGGCGCTACTTGGCAATATTTGTTAGATAGTAGTTCTAGCATTAAACTCAATGGCAGGTTTGATTTGAATGAAAGTAGCTTGAATACTGTTGAAGCAAAAAATCATGTTGCTATTTTTGATCCAGAATTTCATGGCAGAACCGATTTTTTAAAAAATATTGCTCTTCAGTTTAGCAATAAAACATTGAAACATTTCAATATCAGCAGCAGTTTGGGCTATACGGAAAGAATGCCCACTGCTAGTGAATTATTTGGATTTTATCTGTTTAATGCTAGTGATAGGTATGACTATATTGGGCATCCTGCATTACAACCTGAACGTTCTTTACAGGCAGATTTATCCTTAGTATATAGGTTAAAACAAAGCAGTCTTGAATTGAATGTTTATTATGCCAAGGTTTCCAACTTTATTGTTGGAAAAGTCAATACCGCGTATAGTATCATGACCATTGGAGCTTACGGCGTGAAAACCTATTCTAATATTCCTTTTGCAACTGTTTCTGGTGCTGAACTAAGTGGTTTTCTGCATTTGGCCAATGAAATTGACTATGTTATGACCATGCGTTACACAAATGCTATTGACAATGAAAATCAATACCTGCCATTTGTTGCTCCTCTAAAAACCATCTCCTCAATTCGATATCAACACTATCCCTTTTCCGCGCAATTAGAATCTGAAACAGCTTTGAGCCAAAACAATATTAGCAACAAGTATGGTGAAGATATTACCAAAGGTTTTAGTCTATTACATGCTCGATTCGGCTATAATTTCAAAGCCTTACAAAACGAACTGGGATTACAGTTTGGAGTTGAAAATATTTTTGACAAACTATATCATGAACACCTAGACGTAGGTAATATACCTAGGCCTGGCAGAAATATTTATGTACAATTGAAGTTAGATCTCAAATAAAAAATAGTTTATTTCTAAGGTGCCAAACGCTCAATCATCCAAAGACCCTGATCATTTTTGCGGTACTTGATCCTATCGTGTAAACGACTACTCCTACCCTGCCAAAATTCTACGGTATTGGGTTGTACTAGGTAGCCGCCCCAATGATCAGGTTTGGGAATGGGACCATCGCCAAACTGGGCTTGGTACTTGCTAATATTGTCTTCTAGAATTTGTCTGTCAACAATCACGGTACTCTGTGGAGAACACCAGGCACCAATTCTGCTACCCACGGGTCTTGATTGAAAATAGGCATCGCTTTCAGCAACAGATACTTTTTCAATGCTACCACTGATATTCACCTGACGTTCTAATTCCTTCCAAAAAAAGACCAGGGATACGCGCGGGTTAGCAGCAATGTCTTGACCCTTTTTGCTATTGTAATTGGTGAAAAACACGAAGCCTCTTTCATCATAGCCCTTTAACAACACAATTCTAGCAGAGGGCGCACCTGTAGCATCGGCCGTGGCCAAAGTCATGGCA
>CAIZMD010000057.1 GCA_903933995.1 uncultured Bacteroidota bacterium | reverse complement strand
GCATTATTATGGATATTGAGTTTTTCCATGATACGGGTTCTATAGGTACTGATGGTATTGACACTAAGAGAAAGGGTTTCACCTATTTTGCTAATTGATTGACCCTCTGCTATGAGTTTGAGTACTTCAAATTCTCTATCTGATAAGATTTCATGGGGAGCTTTGTCAAAATTTTGTTCAATTGATTCCGCCAATACCTCGGCTACTTGTGGGGTGATATATTTTCTACCACCCAAAATCTTTTCTACAGCGTTTACCAATTCAAAAGGAGCACTTTCCTTGGTTAGATATCCAGAAGCACCCGCTTTAATGGCTCTAACGGCATATTGCTCAGGGGCGTGCATGCTCAACATTAATACGGGAATAGTTGGGGCATATTCTTTGATCTGTTTTAATACTTCAATACCGGATTGACCAGGCATGGTAATATCTGAGATAATAATATCCCAAGATTCATGCAAAGCTTTCTTTAGTAAGTCGGCAGAGTCTGATACATCATGAATTTCACAGAAAGGGAAAGCTTCTAATAAGATTCTTTTCAATCCTTCCCTTACAATGGTATGGTCATCAGCAATAAGTATCTTCATAATAGTCATTTAAATTCCATACTATATTATAGCCCCAAAATGGACAATTGTAGTATGAAGGCTAGTAAAGTTAACGTTTTCCAATTTCTTTTCAAGCATTTGACAATCAAGACACTTGGGTTTTATTGGCTTATATTAACAGAAAATCCCCAATTCAACTGCAGCACTCGGCAAGGCGGCTTCTTTCCGTACCTTGCGCACATGCAGCAATACCACCAGCTTTTACAACATATTTTGGACAATGGGGCGGTAAAAACCGATAGAACGGGTACCGGAACCAGAAGTTGCTTTGGATACCAAATGCGGTTTGACCTACAAAAGGGCTTTCCAATGGTGACTACCAAGAAACTTCATTTGAAAAGCATTGTCTACGAATTATTGTGGTTTTTAAAAGGGGATACCAATATTGCATATTTGAAAGAAAATAAAGTGAGTATTTGGGACGAATGGGCTGATGAAAATGGCGATTTAGGTCCTGTTTATGGAAAACAATGGCGTAGCTGGGAGGGTTCTGATGGAACCACGATTGACCAAATCTCTGATCTTATTCAACAAATTAAGAAAACGCCAGATAGTAGGCGCATGATTGTCAGTGCCTGGAATGTGGCGGAATTGCCCAAAATGGCCCTGATGCCCTGCCATAGCCTGTTTCAATTTTATGTGGCGGATGGCAAGTTGAGTTGTCAATTATACCAACGCAGTGCAGATGTGTTTTTAGGCGTGCCTTTTAATATTGCATCCTATGCTTTACTTACCATAATGATAGCACAGGTCTGTGACCTTGAATGCGGTGATTTTGTGCATAGTTTTGGAGACGTGCACCTCTATAATAATCATTTGGAACAGGCTCAAACTCAGTTGGCAAGGGAACCTTTTCCTTTACCAACTATGAAAATCAATCCTGCGGTTAAAGACATTTTCGGATTCCAATTTGAAGATTTTAGCCTTGAAAATTACCAACACCATCCGCCCATTAAAGCGCCAGTAGCTGTTTAAAAGCGATAAACTTCTTGACCATGAATATAAGTTTGGTAGTTGCCGCTTCTAGCAACCATGCAATTGGTTTGAATAACCAATTACTTTGGCATTTGCCCAAGGATATGCGGTTTTTCAAAAATAGAACCTGGGCCATGCCTGTAATTATGGGAAGAAAAACCTTTGAATCCTTATCGGGTAAAGCCCTGCCGGGTAGGATGAATATTGTACTAACAAGGCAAAAAGATTGGCAAGCACCAGGTGTTCAGGTGGCTAATAGTTTAGAGGAGGCAATTGCATTAGCAGAAAAAGCAGCTTACAAGGAAGTTTATATTATTGGCGGAGCCGATATCTACGCACAATCATTGTCCCAAGCTCAAACGGTTTATTTAACTAGGGTAGAAGCAGTATTGGAAGGGGATAGTTTTTTTCCTGCATTAGGAACTGATTGGACCCTAGTTGAAGACTATCCGCAATTGGCCGATGCCAAACATAAGTATCCATTTCGATTTCAAACTTGGAGAAAGAAAGGCTAAGTAATATGTACTATTTTATTGCTACCCTTTTTTTCTATTTATTTCCCATTTTGCTCCTGCTTAGTTGGAAACCCATTATTGGTACCAAAAAATCATGGACGTGTTTATTGCTTGTTTTACAAATTGCCATGATCTTTCATGCCATTTTTTTTGTGAGGCAATTGATTGGATTGTATCAATTAGCAAAGACCATGGGTTTGAAAAGCAATAGTTATATGCCGCCTTTGTTAGAACTGTTTCAAATAGGCATTTTAATCATTTGGCCATGTTGCATTTGGCATAAAAAACTGGGATCCAAAATTTGGTCAGGCATTCCCATTTGGCTGGTACTATTTAGTTTGCCAAGATTTGTGAGTTTTGAAACAGACCCTTTTCAACTCATGAGGAATTGTTTATTTTGTATTAGTTTATTCATCGGGATCTATGGGTTGTTATGGTTGCTTAAAAGATTTCCTGACCAACACAAAGTTTAATGTATTCAGCAGCTCAATTGTTTTTCAAATACCTACGCTACCGCTTCATTGCCCTTAATGGGAAGGGACATGGTACGCACTCCCCATTTGTATATGCTTTTATCAAGAATTTATTAAATGATCAAAGAAGCTTTTATGCTTATGAACAAGTAGAGCAAATTAGGTTGCAAATGCGGAAAGACCAACGCAGCATTCAAATTGAAGATTTTGGTGCAGGATCAAGGGTGCATCCAACAAGTACAAGGAAAATATCGGCCATTGCAGCATCTTCTTTAAAACCCAAAAAATACGGTCAGTTGTTGTTTAGAATGGTGGCGTTTTTTCAACCCAAAACCATTTTAGAGCTTGGTACCTCTTTGGGCATTACCAGCGCATATTTATCATTGGCCAATCCTGGAGCCAAAGTGTGGAGTATGGAAGGTGCGCCAGCAATAGCAGACTTAGCTGAATCCAATTTTAAAACTTTGGGTATTGATCATATTCAAATGGTGCGTGGCGATTTTGACAAAACACTAGCCCCATTATTAGAAACTATAGAAAGCCTAGACTTTGTATTTGTAGATGGCAACCATCGCTATGCACCAACGGTCAATTATTTTAACTTGCTCAAGCCCAAAATGAGAGAACATTCCATTTTGATTTTTGATGATATTCATTGGAGTCAAGAAATGGAAGTAGCATGGGAAGAGATTAAAAAAGACGAATCAATTAGCTTGACCATTGACTTATTTTTTATTGGCATTGTGTTTTTTAGAAAAGAGCAATTGGTGAAACAGGATTTTACCATTCATTATTAGGCTTTCACATTTCTAAAACAGGCCATTTTACGGTTAATCGTATCTTTGAAAAAACAAGACCTTGCAAGTACCCCAGGCCCTGATTCAATCATTACAACAGATTTCCGGTTTTGATAGCAAAGCTTTTGAAGAAGTTCATGCTAGTGGGGAACAAGTAGTTTCTATTCGTTTAAATCCAGCTAAACCCGTGATGTCTCCCAATCTTGTTCTAGATGGAAGGGTTCCATGGTGTGAGTATGGCTATTATTTAAAAGAAAGACCTTTTTTTACTTTTGACCCACTATTACACGCGGGGGCTTACTATGTGCAAGAAGCTAGTAGTATGTTTGTTTGGCAGGCATTACAACAATTGATGCCAGACCAAGCAGGTAAAAAAGTGTTGGATCTTTGTGCGGCACCTGGTGGAAAATCTACTTTATTAGCCAGTCATTTTAAAGATGGTTTGTTGGTATCCAATGAAGTAATCAAGAATCGAGCTGCTGTTTTAGTAGAAAATATGAGCAAATGGGGTACGGCTGCAGCAGTTGTCACCAATAATGATCCATCACATTTTCAATCATTGCCAGGTTATTTTGATCTAATCTTGGCCGATGCACCTTGCAGTGGAAGTGGTTTGTTTAGAAAAGATCCTGATGCCATTACCCATTGGAGTGAAGACAATGTGGTCCTCTGTTCTCAAAGACAGCAACGCATTTTAGCTGATATCTTACCCGCATT
>CAIZMD010000056.1 GCA_903933995.1 uncultured Bacteroidota bacterium | reverse complement strand
TGGATGAAATGGATGTAGACGAAGTTTCTGTGGAAACCTTTTTAGAACTTAAGAATAAGGGTGATGTGTTTATATTAGACGTAAGAGAGCGAGAAGAATATCCGCCGATTGATTTTTCAGATGCGCAAATACCCATGTCAGAGCTTACCCAACAGATAGACAGTCTGCCCAATAAGGACATTTGTGTGATTTGCCATCAGGGAATTAGAAGTGTCTATGCAGCACAACAAATTCAAGCAAAAAAAAGCGTTAAAACTTATAGTTTAAAAGGTGGTATTACAGCCTACTTCAATAAAACAACATGATCCAAAAAAATCCCAAAAATATTTTCTTTGAAGGACCCATACCTGCTCAGAAAATTGCAGATGACCTACAAAAACATGCCAGTAAAACTGATATTGGTGCCCATAGCATTTTTTTAGGCCAAGTAAGGGCAGATCAATTTGAAGATGGGGAGGTGGAAGCCATTGAATATACTTGTTATCAAGACATGGCATTGGAGAAAATGCATGAAATCAGAGAAGCAGTTTTTGCCAAATATGATTTAACCTGTATGCACGTGCACCATAGTTTGGGTAAAGTACCTGTAGGTGCTATTTGTCTTTTTGTTTTTGTATCTTCCAAACATCGCCAAGCGGCTATAACGGCTTGTTCTGAGTTAGTAGAATTAATTAAAAAAGAATTGCCTATTTGGGGCAAAGAAATTTTGAACAATCAGACAAGCGCTTGGAAAAAAAATAATTGACATGGTGAATATTACTCATAAATCAGATAGTCTCAGAAAAGCAACAGCAACAGCCATTGTTCAGTTGTCCAATGCAGCAACGGTTGAAGCAATTAAAAACAACCAAGTGCCCAAGGGCGATGTATTTTCTTTTGCAAAAGTGGCTGCATTTTTTGCTATTAAGAAAACCAGTGACATGATTCCAGATTGTCATCCGCTACCCGTGGAATATTCTGATGTGCGATTTGCCATTCATGATTTGCAAATTCAAATTGAAGTAGAAGTACATACTATTTATAAAACTGGTGTAGAGGTGGAAGCCATGCATGGAGCAAGTATTGCTGCTTTAACTTTGTATGATATGCTCAAACCGCTTGACAAGGGTATTGAAATTTTGCAAGTCAAGCTCGTAGAAAAAACCGGGGGTAAGTCAGATAAAAAATGGCTTCCCACCAAGCCTATTGCTGCTGCTGTTATTGTTTGTTCTGATTCTGTTTTTCAACAAAAAGCCATTGACAAAGCAGGACTAGCTTTGATTGAAAAATTGAAATTACATGCAGTGGAAACCGCACATTATGAAATAGTGCCAGATGAAACTGATGCCATTCAACAGGTCTTTCACAAGTTGATTCAAGATAAGATTAATCTGCTCCTATTTGTAGGTGGTACAGGCGTTTCTCCTAGAGATATTAGTGTTGAAGCCATCCGTCCTTTATTAGAGAAAGAATTACCAGGTGTGATGGAAACAGCCAGGTCTTATGGACAGGCTAGAATGCCCTTTGCCATGCTGTCTAGAAGCATTGCAGGAACAGTAGGTGATAGTTTGGTGCTTTGTTTGCCAGGCTCCACCAAGGCAGCTGTAGAATATGCCGATGCTTTGTTTCCACAGGTTCTGCACGTTTTTAATATGTTAGATGCGGCAGGTCACTGAGTTTATTACTACAAATCTGCTTAAGCGCACTACCTAAAATCAGGTGTATTACTAGTATTCATCCAATTCCCTTGTGGCATCTTTGTAAAGGGTGTTACAAACCGGAAATGTGGTTGAAAAATTTCAGCAGTGTTCATCAGAATATCTGAATAATTTACTATCTTGTACCTGTTTGTATCCCTCTCTTATTTACCCCAATCCCCCGGTTTGTAACCAACTCTTATTGCTGTTTTGATCTTAGGTACCCATTCCATTATTGGTCTGTGCTATCTAGTCAACGCATGCAATGATTAAAGTTTTTTAAACTTAAAGTTGGATACGTTACATGAAACTCGGACAATTAAAAGCATCTTTTATCAAAGCGGGATTTTTCCTGCTTCTTGGCATTCTAGCCCTTTCTGTGGCAATAGGTCAGGTGCATTTGTCTGAATCAGCTGAACAACACTCGGAACAGCATTCAGAGCAGCATTTTGGAACAGCTTCTCTTCCTTTATTTGCCATGGCTCCCTGTGTTCCAGGAACGGTGAATAGGTTCACAGGTTCTTATCATAGTAATTTATATATCGGCAATGCCAATGGGGTCAATGTATTATTGGCTTGGGGCCAAAATATGAAAACCTATACAACAGCTACTGCTGGCGATTATACTGCACCCTTCTTTGTCAATACCAGTAGCTATGCAGGTATTCCTTACGAAGTAAGATCTTCTAGTACTGGTGGAGGTTCTGGTCCAAGTGTGATGGCCATGAGAACATCTACTAAATTTTATGTATTTGGCAGTACCACCAATATCAGCAGCATTACTAGCATGGCCAATTTTGGTGCGGCTTCTCTAATTAATGCAAATGCCGATGTAACTAATAAATTACCTGCAGGTGTTGGAATAGCGGATGTTGCACAATTTGCCGTATCGCCAACGGCAATAGGGATTGTTACTACTACTGGTCATGTTTATATGTTAACCAAGATGCAAACCTTGCAGGG
>CAIZMD010000055.1 GCA_903933995.1 uncultured Bacteroidota bacterium | reverse complement strand
TCGGAAGAAATTATCAGGCATTTGAAATTAGAGTTTTCAGAATTAAACCATGAATTGGCTGTAGCCTGTTAGTTGTAAAATAATTGATCTCCCCCCATGAAAAGGCCGTCCTGATTTGTCTGGACGGCTTTTTGTTATCATCGATTAATAATATCTGCTCTTTTTTTTCGTTTTAGCTTCATCTTGCAAGCCCAATTTCTTGCTAGTGTACTAATGAAACCCCTATCGCTATTCATCATACTTTGTTTATTTGTAGTAGGTAGTTCAAACCTATTTGCCCAAGGCGATGCGCCGGCTTTTGCCATTAAACTATGTGGACCTGAGTTTGGAGAAAAGAAAATGCCTGGGGTATATGGTGTTGACTATATCTATCCCAATAAAGCTGAGTTACAATACTTTCAAAGTAAGGGCTTTAAACTAATGGATTTGCCATTTAAATGGGAGCGCGTTCAACCAATATTAGGAGGTCCATTGGATAGTGTTGAAATGGGTAGAATTAGCAACTTTTTAGAACTCTGCGATAGTTTGGGCTTGCAAGCCAAATTAAGTATGCAGAATTTTGGTAGGTACTTGCTAAATGGTAAGGAAGCTGTAATTGGTTCTCCTGAATTGCCGGTTACACATTTTGAAGACGTTTGGACAAAATTAGCCATGTCTTGGAACGGAAAGCAAAATTTGATAGGTTTTCAGATTATGAATGAGCCACATGATATGAAAGAATTGCCTTGGTTTAGCATTGCCCAAAAAGCAATTGATGCCATTAGGTCTGTAAATAGTTCTCAAACCATTTTTGTTTGTGGAGATAGTTATGCTGCTACCATTGATTGGAAACCCAATAATCCCAAGATTCATGAATTGATAGACATTTCAGATAACCTGGTTTATGAAGCGCATTGTTATTTTGATAAGGACTTATCAGGTCAGTACCTGAATCCATCTGGCACTACTATCAATGCATATGAACACAACGCTTATGGCAGTAAAACGGGTGTTCAAGCAGTTAAGCCTTTTATAAAATGGTTAAAGAAATACAAGAAAAAAGGGTTTATTGGGGAGTATGGCGTTCCGGATGATGACCCAAGATGGTTAACAGTCTTAGACAAATTTTTGGCATACATTAGTGAGAATGGTGTAAGTGGTGCTTATTGGGCAGCAGGACCATGGTGGGGCGAATACCGTCTTTCAGTTGAACCTAGAAATGGTCAAGACAGACCCCAGATGAAAATATTAGAACGTTATTTGTTTGTGTTAAAATAGGCATCGCTAACTTCTTTGAGCGTACATCTTTAAGTAAAATCCTAACTTTAGACCACTTACATAAAATGGCGTTTATGTTCAAACAAATAGATACTAAGTTTTTATTCCTGTTATGGTCTTTTCTGATGATCATGTCTGCAACCATCGCGCAGCAATCTATTCCCTTATACAAGGGCAAAGCCCCTGGTTCAGAATCTTGGAATTGGTCTGAGAAAGAAAATTTTTCTAAGCTATTTAATACCCAAGTGGTTTTTAATGTAGTGGATCCTAGTTTATTGGTATATCCTGCTCCGGCCGCAATAGCCAATGGAACAGCCGTAATTATTGCACCTGGTGGAGGATTTCAAGCGCTGTCTATAAACAGTGAAGGTGTTGACCTGGCTAAATGGTTAAATGCTAGAGGTGTTACAGCATTTGTTTTAAAATATAGATTGGCAAAATCTAATACGGATGATCCTGCAAAAGAGATGATGGAAAAAGTGGGCAACCCTTCTAAAATGGAATCTGAAAATGCTGTGGTGATGAAGTTGGCCATGAAAGATGGTCAAACTGCTGTTCAATATGTGAGAACCCATGCAAAAGACTATGGGATTGATCCCCAAAAAATTGGCTTTATGGGATTTTCTGCAGGAGGTACTGTTGCTATGTCTGTTGTGTATAATTCAGACGAGAGCAGTCTCCCTGATTTTGTTGCTCCTATCTATGCCTATGCTCCCTTGTCTATTGGTACATCAGTTCCAACAAAGAATATGCCTGCATTTATAGCAGTTGCTAGTGATGATCAAATGCAATTGGTGCCTCATAGCATAGATATTTATAGTAGGTGGCAGGCTTTAAAACAACCGGCCGAATTGCATGTATATGAAAAAGGTGGCCATGGATTTGGAATGAAAAAATTGCAAATGCCTACTGATAAATGGATAGATGATTTTGGTGACTGGCTTTTACAAAGAGGATTGATTAAAAACAACCCGGTTGTAAAATCGGCGCCCACAACTGTTCAAACAACTAAGGAGCAAGAAGACCATCAAAAATGGGAATTTGCATTTCACAATGACTGGGCCAATTTTAATAGATTTGCTGCGGAGAATAAAAAACTCGGGGCCCCTAGATCCAATGAAAAG